>JACSRL010000093.1 GCA_014879765.1 Anaerolinea sp.
ATTGACAATTGACAATTGACAATTGACAATTGACAGCGGTAGAATAGCCGCCATGACCTCTGCTCAGGTTTCGTCGACGCGCGGCCGGATCAACAAGATCGTGCGGGCCGCTGCGCTGATCCTCTCGCTGATTTTCATGGCCGCGCTGGTCAGCAGCCAATGGCAGACGCTGGCCGCGTTCCAGTGGAACTTCCGGCCCGGCTGGCTGCTGCCCAGCTTTGCCCTGCTGGCCGCGGGCATGCTGGTGGAGCTCTCCATCTGGCGCTTTCTGCTGGCCAGCCTGGGGGGCAAGCTGCGCTGGTCGCGCGCCGCGCAGACCTGGTTCATCTCCAACCTGGCGCGCTTCATCCCCGGCAACATCTGGCAGATCCTGGGCATGGCCGAGCTGGCCGCCGACGACGGCGTCAGTCGCCTCACCACCTTCACCAGCATCGTCCTCCATCAGGTGCTGAGCATCGCGGCCGGCGCAAGCCTGGCCGCGCTCTATTTCGCCGTGGCCGGCCATTCATCATTCGTCATTCATCATTCATCATTTGATTTGCTGTCCATGATCCGGCCGCTGCTATGGCTGATTCCGCTGGGGCTGCTGCTCTGCCATCCCCGCATCCTGCAGGCGATCCTCAACCGTCTGCTGGCCCTGCTGCGCCGGCCAGCCATCGCCGTGACGCTGACCGGCCGGCAGATGGCGCTGGCCTTGCTGGGCTACGCCGCGGCCTGGCTGCTGACCGGCGGCGGCTTCGCCCTGTTGGCCGCGGCCATCACCCCCATCACCCCTCAGCAGGTCAGCGCGCTGATCGCCGCCTGGGCCGCGGCCTACGTCATCGGCTACCTCAGCCTGGTCACCCCCGGCGGCCTGGGGGTGCGGGAAGGGGTCATGGTGCTGCTGCTGCAGCCGCTCTTCCCGCCCCCGATCCCCACCGTCATCGCCCTCTCCGCGCGCCTGTGGACCATCATCGCCGAGGCTGCGGGCGCGGCCATCGCCTTCCTGGCGCGCAGCCGCGACCGGCAGGCCGCTCCGGCCGGCGGGGCGGCGCTGGCGGTCGAGGTGCGAGACCCATGAGCACCTCCTCGTTGCGCGCCTGGCTCTTCGACGCCCGTCGGCCGGGCCAGCCACCCCGCTGGGCGCTGCTGGCGCTGTGGGCGCTGATCCTCGCCTTCAGCCTCTACTTTTCGGCCGCCGCCATCCGCCGCCACGAGGCCCACCTGACCCACAAGGCCGACCTGGGCCAGATCGACCAGGCCATCTGGAACACCAGCCAGGGCCGTTTTGTGCAGGAGATCAAGGAGGAGCAGCTCAGCACCCGGCTCAGCGACCACGTGGAGCCGATCTTCCTGCCGCTGTCGCTGCTGTTCCGGCTGTGGGACGACGTGCGCGCGCTGCTGATCCTCCAGGCGCTGGCTGTGGCCCTGGGCGCCTGGCCGGTCTTCTTCATCGCCTGGCTGCGGCTGGACCTGCACTGGGATGGCGCCGCCGCGCCGGCCAAGAGCTCCGCCCGGCGCGCTGGCTACCAGGCGCTGGCCGCGCTGGCCTTCGCCCTGGCCTGGCTGCTCTATCCCCCGCTGCAGGCCGCGCTGCTGGCCGATTTCCATGCCCTGCCGCTGGCTGCGCCGCTGCTGCTGCTGGCCTTTCTCTTCAGCGAACGCCAGCAGTGGGGGCGCTTCATCCTGGCCGCGCTGCTGGTGGCCACGGTGCAGGAGGGCATGGCGCTGTTGACCGCGGCGCTGGGCCTCTATGCGCTGGCCCGCGGGCTGTGGCTGCGCCGCCGGCTGGCGGCCAGCCAGCGCACGCCGACGCGCTGGCCCGCGCTGGCCGGGGCCGTGGTGTTGCTGGCCGGTCTGGCCTGGTTCTACCTGGCCACCTTCGTCATCATCCCCACCCACGCGGCCGCAGCCTATGGCGTGGGCGAAAGCCCCTACGTCGCCCGCTTCGGCGCGCTGGGCGACAGCTTCGGCGACGTGGCCCGCACCATGCTCACCCGGCCAGGGCAGACGCTGCGCGTCATGTTGGAGCCGGCGCGGCTGGGCTATCTGCTGCGGCTGCTGGCGCCGGTGGGCTTTTTGGCGCTCTTCGGGCCGGAGATCCTGCTGATCGGCCTGCCCCTGCTGCTGGCCAACCTGCTCAGCGGCTTCCCCTTCCAGTACAGCGGCATCCTGCACTATTCCGCCCCGCTGGCAGCTTTTGCCGTGATGGCGGCCATCGTCGGCAGCCAGCGGCTGCGCCGGCTCAACCGTCGCGTGGCCCTGGCGCTGCACCATCAACGCCTCTGGCGCGCCTACCGCAGCTATGCCCTGCTGATCGTCTGGCTGCTGCTGTGGAGCCTGGGCAGCCAGATCGCCTGGGGCTACACGCCGCTGGGCCGGCAGTTCCGCCACGTCTGGCCGGTGGTTGCCGAACATCAGCGCCTGCTGGCCCGCTTCAGCCAGCAGATCCCGCCGGGCGCGGCGCTCTCCACCACTGCCACGCTGCACCCGCAGCTCAGCCACCGCCAGCGCATCTACGAGTTCCCCGCGCTGGCCGACAGCGACTACGTGCTGCTGGACCTGGCCGCGACCACCGGCTGGGCCATGCACCCCACGGCGATGCGCGACCAGGTGCAGACGCTGCTGGCTTCCGGCCAGTGGACAGTGCAGGACGCGGCCGACGGCTATCTCCTGCTGCGTCGCCAGGAGGGAAGCCAGCCAGCCAGCGTCTACGAGCTGCCGGCGGAGATCTACAGCTTCGCCCGCGCGGCCGGCCAGCCGCAGCACCCGCTGGACCTGCTTTTCACCGGGCCCGACGGCGCGCAGGTCCGGCTGCTGGGCTACGATGTGACGGCCAATTCGCAGTGGCGCAGCACCGCCTTCCGCCTCTACTGGCAGGCGCTGACGCCGCTGCCGGCCGGCCTGACCCTGCGCGCCTTTGTGCTGACGCCCGACGGCCGCGAGGTGGACAGCAGCGACGAGCGCCCCTTGATCCAATCGCTCTGGCTGCCGCCGGAACGCTGGCAGCCGGGCGAGATCATGGTCACCGACAAGCTGGCCTGGTATTTGCCCAAGGAGTGGGCGCTGGCGGCCGGCGTCTACCAGGGCAATACCTGGCAGGATCTCGCCAGCCGCTGGCCGTTCAGCGCCGCCGATCCGGCGACGCCGCGCTTCGACTCGTCCACCTGGACCCCGCTGGGCGCCTGGCAGTGGCAGCGCAGCCAGTTGCAGCCGATGGAGCCGCCCGCGTTCCAGCCGCTGGACGAGCGCTTCGGCGGCGACGGCTGGCTGGTGCAGCTCACCGGCGTCGAGGAGCCACAGCGGGCCGCGCCCGGCGCCGAAGTCCCGATCACCCTGCGCTGGCAGTCCTCCGGCCCATCGCCGCGCGATCTGACCGTTTTCCTGCACGTGCGCGACGCCCAGGGCATCATCATGGCCCAGGACGACTCCATGCCCACCTGGTTCGGCGTGCAGCCCACCAGCCAATGGCAGCCCGGCCAGACCGTGCTGGGCGCACACAGCATCCAGTTGCCCGCGACCCTCAAGCCGGGCATCTACGACCTGGTGGCGGGCTGGTACTACTGGGAAACGCTGGAACGGCTGGCCCTGCTGGACGAGGCCGGCCAACCGGTGGGCGACAGCGTGCTCATCGGCAAGCTGGAAGTGGACAGCACCGCCGCCCCCCGCCCCGACCTGGCCTGCGCGGTCACGGCTGAGGCGTGTGAAAGCCAGTAGCGTAACGAGTAACCAGCGTAACGAGTAACGAGTAACCAGCGTAACGAGTAACGAGTAACCCGTAACCGGAATCGCGGGAAGCGTCTTCGGCTTACGGGTCAGGCGATTTCACGGAAACAACGATCCACCATTCACTGTACACTGTCCACTGTTCACTGTTCACTGTCCACTGTCCACTGTCCACTGTCCACTGTTCACTGTCCCATGCTCCCCGACTACCTCACCTACTACGCCAAGCGCCGCGTGCTGATCACCGGCGGCCTGGGCTTTATCGGATCCAATCTGGCGCGGCGGCTGGCGGCGCTGGGCAGCCAGGTGCTGCTGGTCGATTCGCTGGTGCCAGACTACGGCGGCAACCGCTTCAACCTGGCCGGCATCGAGGATCAGGTGACGGTCAACATCGCCGACGTGCGCGATCCCTACGCCATGAGCGCGCTGGTTCCCGGCTACGAGGTGCTCTTCAACCTGGCCGGCCAGGTCAGCCATCTGGACTCCATGACCGACCCCTTCACCGACCTGGAGATCAACGCCCGCAGCCAGCTCTTCATCCTGGAGGCCTGCCGCCAGCACAACCCCGAGATCAAGATCGTCTACGCCGGTACCCGCCAGAGCTATGGCCGGCCGCTCTACCTGCCGCTGGACGAGGAGCACCGCAACCGCCCCACCGACATCAACGGCGTCAACAAGCTGGCCGGCGAGTGGTATCACCTGGTCTATGGCCAGGCGCACGGGCTGCGCACGTGCAGCCTGCGTCTGACCAACACCTACGGCCCGCGCCAGCTCATAAAACACAGCCGCCAGGGTTTTATCGCCTGGTTCGTGCGTCTGGCCATGGAGGGGCGGGAGATTCAGGTTTACGGCGACGGCCAGCAGCGCCGCGATCTGACCTACGTCGACGATGTGGTGGATGCCTTTCTGCGCGCGGGGGCCAGCGACGCAGCCAATGGCCACGTGCTCAACCTGGGCGGGCAGGCGCCCATCAGCCTGCTGGAGCTGGCGCATCTGATCGTGGAGCTCGCCGGGCAGGGCAGCGTGCGGCTGATCCCCTGGCCCGACGCGCGGCGTCGCATCGATGTGGGCGACGTCTATTCCAGCTACGAGCTGATCCGGCGCACCCTGGGCTGGCAGCCCACCACCCCGCTGCGCGCCGGGCTGGAGCAGATGATCGGGTTCTACCAGGAGCATGGGCGGCATTACTGGCCGTGATCGGAGCAGACCATGACCATTCCATTTGTCGATCTGCAAGCTGCCTATCGGGAGCTGCAAGAGGAGCTGGACGCGGCCGCGCTGGAGGTGCTGCGCTCCGGCTGGTACGTGCTGGGGCCGCAGGTGCGCGCCTTCGAACAGGAATTCGCGGCCTGGCTGGGCCTGCCCGACGCCGCGGGCGTGGCCTCGGGCACCGACGCGCTGCTGTTGGCCCTGCTGGCCGGCGACATCGGCCCGGGCGATGAGGTGATCACCCCCAGCCACACGGCGGTGGCCACAGCGGCAGCGATCCAACTGGCCGGCGCGCGGCCGGTCTTCGTGGACATCCGGCCCGACACCTTCACGCTGGACCCGGAGCTGGTCGAGGCCGCGCTCAGCCAGCGCACCCGCGCCATCGTTGCCGTCCACCTCTACGGGCAGATGGCCGAGCTGGACCCGCTGATGGCGCTGGCTGACCAGCATGGCCTGTCAGTGATCGAGGACTGCGCCCAGGCCCACGGCGCGACCAGCCAGGGACGCGTGGCCGGCTCCATCGGCCACCTCGCCGCCTTCAGCTTCTATCCCACCAAGAACCTGGGCGCGGCCGGCGATGGCGGGCTGGTGGCCTCCCGCTCGCCGGCCAGGATCGAGCGCGTGCGTCTGTTGCGCCAGTATGGCTGGCGGGAGCGCTACATCAGCGAACTGGCCGGCATGAACAGCCGGCTGGATGAACTTCAGGCCGCGCTGTTGCGTGTCAAGCTGCGCCGGCTGGAGGCATGGAACCGGCAGCGCCAGGCGTTGGCCGCGCGCTACGACGAGCTGCTGGCCGGCGCCAGCGTCACCACGCCGGCGGCAGCGCCGGGCAACCAGCACGTCTATCACCTGTACGTGGTGCGCAGCCAGCAACGGGACGCGTTGCGCGCCCATCTGGCCCAGCACGGCATCCAGACAGCCATCCACTACCCCGTCCCCATCCATCGCCAGCCCGCCTACGAACATTTAGCCCCGTCGCGCGGCCTGCCCGTCACCGAGCGCATCGCCAACGAGATCCTCTCCCTGCCCCTCTACCCGCAGATGTCCCTGGACGACGTGGCCCAAGTCGCCCACTACATCCAACAATTCGACCGCTAACACATTCCATCAACCATTCCCCATTCCCCAATT
>JACSRL010000140.1 GCA_014879765.1 Anaerolinea sp.
TGCCACCAACCGTCTACACCAGGCTGACCAAATTGTGAAAAGGCCAGCACAATTTAAGCGAATGGACAGGGATATGGCTTATTTGATGGGTATTTGATGGATTGGGCGGTTTTCTATTCTCATGCGTCCGCTGCCAATTCTCATCCGACGAAAACGTTTCGTGGCTTGCCACGGCGATGCTGTATACAGTAGTTCGTCAAGGTAAGCATACTATATGCAGGTGCATTGGCATGCTGTGACGCACTTTGCAGAGAATTGCACGGCGTGTACGCATCGATGTTCTGTTTGATGGCTATTTGATGGACACGATCTGCTCCCCTACAGGAGAGACCTTTGACTACCCCCACTGACACCAGCGAAAAAGGCCTCGAAAGCCTCATCGTCGCGGCTATGGCCGGAGAGCCGGGGCGGCCGGTCGCGCCTGACGCCATTGGCGAGGCCAGCGCACTGTATGGCGGCACGGGCTGGCTCCTCGGTCACTGGCAGGACTATGACCGCGAGGTCGCCGTGGATCTGGTACAGTTGCAGGCCTTTCTGGATGCCACCCAGCCGGCGGTCGCCGCGGCCGTCGATCTGGCGCATGACAGCCCCACCCGGCGCAAGTTCCTGGCCCGGCTGCAAGGCGAAGTCAGCAAGCGCGGCGTTATCGACGTGCTGCGCCACGGCGTCAAGCACGGCCCGCACAGCCTGGAGCTCTTCTACGGCTCGCCCTCGCCTGGCAACGTCACAGCCGTCGAACGCTATGCGGCCAACCGCTTCAGCGTTACCCGCCAACTGCGCTACAGCCGCGCCGAGACGCAACTGGCGCTGGACCTGGCCCTGTTCATCAACGGCCTGCCCGTGGCCACCTTCGAGCTGAAGAACAGCCTGACCAAACAGACGGTGGACGATGCCGTCGAGCAGTACAAGCGCGACCGCGACCCGCGTGAGCTGCTCTTCCAGTTTGGCCGCTGCATGGTGCACTTCGCCGTGGACGACCACGAGGTGAGGATGTGTACCCACCTGCAGGGCAAAAGCTCCTGGTTCCTGCCTTTCAACCAGGGCTGGGAGGACGGCGCGGGCAATCCACCCAACCCGGCTGGCCTCAAGACCGACTACCTGTGGAAACGTGTCCTCACGCCGCAGGGATTGACCGACATCCTGGAGAACTACGCCCAGATCGTAGAATACAAGGATGAGAAGACCGGCAAGAAGAAGCGCAGCCAGATCTGGCCGCGTTACCACCAACTGGACGTGGTGCGCAGGCTGCTGGCCGACGCTGCCCGGCGCGGCGTGGGCCGGCGCTACCTGATCCAGCACTCGGCCGGCAGCGGCAAATCCAACTCCATCGCATGGCTGGCGCATCAGTTGATTGGCCTGCGACGGGAAATGGATGGTGTTTCCGAAGACCCGGCGCAACCTGGCGGAGCAGTGTTCGATTCGATCATTGTCGTCACCGATCGCCGCATCCTCGACCAGCAGATCCGGGATACCATCAAGCAGTTTGCCCAGGTGGGCGCGACGGTGGGACATGCCGAACGCTCCGGCGACCTGCGCCGCTTCATCGCCGCAGGCAAGAAGATCATCATCTCCACGGTGCAGAAGTTCCCCTTCATCCTGGACGAGATCGGCAGCGAGCACCGCGGCCGGCGCTTTGCCATCATCATTGACGAAGCCCACTCCAGCCAGGGCGGCCGCACGTCGGCGGCCATGAGCATGGCCCTCTCCGCGGCCGGTGCCGAGGAAGACGACGAGACAGTCGAGGACGCCATCAACCGCATCATGGAAGCGCGCAAGATGCTGACCAACGCCAGCTACTTCGCCTTCACAGCCACGCCCAAGAACAAGACGCTGGAGATTTTCGGCGAGCCAGAAGTTGGACTTCTCCGAGAAGTCCAGCTTCTCAGCGGCGGACCCGTCAAGCATCGTCCCTTCCACAGCTACACCATGAAACAGGCCATCCAGGAGGGCTTCATCCTGGACGTGCTCCGCAGCTATACGCCCGTCCACAGCTATTACCGGCTGGTGAAAACCGTGGAGGCCGACCCGGAGTTCGACGTCAAGCGGGCGCAGAAGAAGCTGCGCCGCTACGTCGAGGGCCACGACTACGCCGTCCGGCTCAAAGCCGAGATCATGGTCGATCACTTCCACGAGCAGGTGATCGGCCTCAACAAGATCGGCGGCCAAGCGCGGGCTATGGTGGTCACGTCGGGCATCCAGCGCGCGATTCAGTATTATCACGCCATGCGTGACTATCTTCAGGAGCGTAAGAGCCCCTACCAGGCCATCGTCGCCTTCTCCGGCGAACACGAGTACGGCGGGGTCAAGGTCAGCGAAGCGTCGCTCAACGCCTTCCCGTCGAGCCAGATCGCCGACCGCATCCAGGAGGACCCCTATCGCTTCCTGGTCTGCGCTGACAAGTTCCAGACGGGCTACGACGAGCCGCTGCTGCACACCATGTATGTGGACAAAGTGCTGGCTGGCGTCAAGGCCGTGCAGACTCTCTCCCGCCTCAACCGGGCGCATCCGCAGAAGCACGACACCTTTGTCCTGGACTTCATGAACGACGCCGACATGATCCAGGCGGCGTTCGAGCCGTACTACCGCACCACGATTCTGAGCGAGGAGACCGACCCCAACAAGCTGCACGACCTCAAAGCGGATCTGGACGGCTATCAGGTCTACGCGGCCGAGCAGGTCTACGCGTTGGTCGAGTTCTATCTTGTTGGCGCCGACCGGGACCGGCTGGACCCTATTCTTGACGCCTGTGTTGCCGTCTACAAAGATGCTCTGGATGAAGACGGTCAGGTCGACTTCAAGGGCAAGGCCAAGGCGTTCACGCGCACCTATGGCTTCCTGACCTCGATCCTGCCCTACACCGACGCCGGGTGGGAGAAGCTGTCGATCCTCCTCAACTTCTTGATCCCCAAGCTGCCTGCGCCGGTGGAGCAAGACCTGTCCAAGGGCATTCTCGAAGCCATCGACATGGACAGCTACCGCGTCGAGAAGCAAGCGGCTATGCGCATCGCCCTGCCCGATGCCGACGCCGAGATCGGTCCGGTGCCCGCCAGCGGCGGCGGCTACATCGCCGAGGCCGAGTTGGATCAGCTCAGCAACATCATTCGCACCTTCAACGATCAGTTCGGCGCTATTGCGTGGGCCGACACCGACCGGGTTTTCAGGCGCATCACCGAGGAGATACCTGCCAAGGTGGCGGCCGATGTCGCCTACCAGAACGCACGCAAGAACTCCGACCTGCAGAACGCGCGCATCGAACACGACAAGGCGCTTCGACGCGTTGTGACTGCCATGCTCAACGACGACACCGAGCTTTTCAAGCAGTTCAGCGACAACGATTCATTCCGCCGCTGGCTGACAGACACTATCTTCGATCTCACATATGCGCAGCAGAGCGTTGCGAGTTATCGCTGATGTTCATACTTCTGCTCCTCCTCATCCTCTTCCTCGCCTATGCCCTCGCTGGCTGGCTGCACCGGCGCGGCCGGTCTGACTGGCGCAGGGATGTGCTGGCGGCCGGCCTGCTGGCGCTGGCCTGCGCGGGCTATTTCTGGCGCGTGCTGGTGGGCGATTCCTTCATGCCGGCCGACGGCGGCGACCTGCTCAGCTTTCTCTGGCCCACCTATCGCTTCGCGGCCGAGAGTCTGCGCGCCGGCCAGTGGCCGCTGTGGAATCCCCACCTCTACAGCGGCGCGCCCCATGTGGCCGACATCCAGGCCGGCTTTCTCTACCCGCCCAATCTGGCGCTCTTCCTGGCCTTCCCCGACTTCGGCGCACTGGCCATGCAGGGCATGAGCATCCTGCACCTGTGGTGGGCCGGGCTGGGGATGTACGTGCTGCTGCGCAGTCTGCACACGCAGGGGGGCCGGGATGCTTCGCCGCGCCTCAGCATGGCAGGAGGGGAATCAATGCCTCTGGTGGGGCGGGCGGCTGCGCTGGCTGCCGGCATCGCCTTTGCCTTCTCTGACCCCTTGTGGGTTCATTTCGGCAATCTGAACCTGATCGCCGTGGCCAGTTGGCTGCCTTGGGTGTTGGCCTGTTACGCGCGCGCGCTGGAGGACGGCCAGCAAGAGGCGCAGACCTCCACGCCTCACGCTTCACGTTTCACCTTTCATCCTTCCCTGGCCTGGGCCGCTGGGGGCGGTGTGTTGCTGGGCATCGCCACCCTGGCCGGCCACATCCAGTCCACCCTGTTCATCGGCGTGACGGTGGCGCTCTACGGCCTTTTCTGGCTCTACTTCGAGCTGCAAGAGCCGGGCGCGAGGCTGCGGCCCGCGGCGCTGCGTCTGCTGGGCCGCACTGCACTGCTGGCCGCGGTGGGGATGCTGCTGGCCGCGCCGGTGTTGCTGCCCGCCGTGCAGTTGGCCCAGTACACCGCCCGCGCGCAGTGGGACTACCAGCAGACCGTGGGCTATTCGCTGGCGCCGGCCCAGTGGATCGGCCTGGTGGTTCCTGGCTTCTTTGGCCGCGGGCCGCAACTGCACTGGGGCCTTTGGCCGCGGGTGGAGGTGGGCTACATCGGCATTCTGCCGCTGGCGCTGGCCGCGCTGGCGCTGCTGGGCCGGCGCAACCGTCACACCTGGACCTTTCTGGGCATCGCCGGCGCCGGCCTGCTGCTGGCGCTGGGCATCTACAGCATTCCGCACGGCTGGCTGAGCCTGTTGCCCGGCTTCGATCTGCTGCGCGCGCCGGGCCGCTTTGTGCTGCTGATGAGCTTTGGCCTGGCCGCGCTGGCCGGCATCGGCTTGCAGGTGCTGCTCAGCCCCATCGGCGACGCCGAAGCCTGGAAGGCGCTGACGCGGCTGAGCAGCGGGCTGGGCTGGGTCGCCAAGGTTGCCGCGGCTATCGTCGTGCCGTTGACTTTCGCCGCCCTGCTGTTGACCCAGGATCGCGATCCTGCCGTCTATCTGCGCGTGGGCGTTGCGGCCATTGCCATCCTGCTGGCCGTGGCCTTCCTCTGGGCCAGTTGGGCGCTGGTGGCCGCGCGGCGGGCCGGCTGGGCGCGGCCACGCACGGTGGCCATCCTGGCCATCGCGCTGATCTTCATCGACCTGGCCAGCACCGGCGCCTACAACGATCTGGGCAATAACGACCCCACCGCCAGCTTCCAGCAGCCGGCCATTGCCGCCTTTTTGCAGCAGGCGGAGGACGGCGAGCCTTTTCGCATCGACGCCCGCACCGGCGTCGACCAGCTCTGGCAGCCCAACAGCGCGCTGCTCTACGGTCTGGACGACGTGTGGGGCGGCGACAACCCGTCGCTCTTTGCCCCCTACGAGCGCTACTGGGAGGGGATGGGCAGCCGCTCCAGCCGTCTGTATGATTTTCTGAATGCCCGGTTCGTGATTGGCCGCAAGGAAGTCGAGCTGGATTGGAACAAGTTCGAGCTGGCCTTCGACGGCGACCCGGAGCTGAACGTCTACCGCAACCGGGAGGCCCTGCCGCGTGCCTTTGTGGTGCATGAGGCGCGCGTGGCCAGCGGGCCCGATGCGGCCGGGCAGGCCTGGGCGGCTGTGCAGGATCCAGCTTTCGACCCGGCGGCGCAGGTGGTGATCGAACCGGGCGCTGCCCAACTGCCGGTCACTGCGCCGGCCGCCGGCCCGGAGACCGTGCGCTGGCTGGAGCGCTCCAACAACGAGCTGGCGCTGGAAGTGACGGCGACAGCCCCCGGCTACCTGGTGCTGAGCGAGGTCTGGTATCCCGGCTGGCAGGCCGAGACTCTCCTGGCCGGTCAGAGCCAGGCCGGCCAGCCGCAGCCGGTGCTGCGCGCCAACAGCACCTTTCGCGCCATCCCCCTGTGGCAGGCGGGCACGCAGGTGGTGCGTCTGCGTTTCACGCCCCCCCTGTGGCGCCTCGGCCTGGCGGCCGCGGCGCTGACGCTGATCGGGCTGCTGGCCGCGGCTCTGATCGTTCGGCGCAAGGCGGCGCGTGGCAGCGCCCCGTAGGCCCTGCTGCCGGCCGGCTAAGCCAGGAGGTAGCTGCTCAGCCGGCGGGTGCGAACACGTGGATTGAGTAGGCTGCCGTATCGAAATCACGTGTTCGCACCC
>JACSRL010000813.1 GCA_014879765.1 Anaerolinea sp.
CCCGCGCTGCGCCAGGCCGGGCTGCGCTATGTCAGCGTCGGCATCGAAAGCGGCAGCGATGCCTCGCTGGTGCGCATGGTCAAGCAGACGGGGGTGGAGGTCAACCGTCGGGCTCTGGAGATCCTGCACAATAACGACGTGGCCGCCCAGGTGGAGTTCATCATGTTCGAGCCGGGCAGCCTGCTGGAGGACTTGCAGGCCAACCTGCACTTCATCGAGCAACAGGGGCTCTTTGGCTATTTTCCACCGCTGATCTTTGGCCGCCTGCTGTTGATGCCCGGCACGCCGGCGCGCAGCCAGATCGAACACGAGCGGGGCCTGCACGGCAGCATCCATGAGACGCTGCCCTACGACTTTGTCGACCCCCAGGTCACCGAGATTTTTGCGCTGCTGAGCGACTTCCAGCGCGGCTGGGGCAATCGATGGTACGAGTTGGCCTTCAGGCTGTTGGATGGCCTGCCGGCGCTGGAGATCGACCTGCGGCAGGGCAGGGACGCGGCCAGCGGCGCCCTCAGCCCGCGCCAGTTGGCGCAGCTCAAGCTGGAGTTCTTTGCCCTGACCCGCATCCCCTATCAACTGCTGCGCGATGGGCTGGATCTGGCCGGCCAGGGACAGCGCCTGACTGAGCGGCCGGAGCTGCTGGCCAAGGCCGCGGGCGAGCTGGCCGAGGTCAGCCGCCGGGTTCAGCTTCTGCTGCCGTCGGCGCCCTGATCCTGCGGTCTCAGGCTATGGAAAGTGTCCCCGGTCGTCGTCCCGTTGATCAACTCGCCAATGAGCTGGGGAATCTGATCCTTGTCGCGGCCCAGCAGCAGCCGATAGACCGGCGTGCTCTCCACCGCCTGCGCCAGAAATTCCACCTGGGCGCGCGCCAAGGCGGCATCGTGCAGATCGACGCTGAAGAAGAGCAGCTCGCTGAGCAGCGCGGCCCGATTGGCCGGCGCCAGCGCGCTGTGCGTCTGGCCGGTGATCTCCGGGGCCAGGATCGCGGCCACCGCTCCGCTGGCCGCCATGCGCTCAGGGTAGGCCTCCGAGAGGATGATCTGGCGCTTGCCGGTGTGGCTGCGCTGGGCTGAGAGGTGCGGCGTCAGCTCGGGGAACCAGACGGCGGTGGCGTCGGTCACATCCAGGGTGCTCAGCAGGGTGACGACCTCCAGCGCGCCGCTGGCCGTGCGCTGCACCAGGGTGGTATCGTCCCCCAGAAAATCCAGGCCGGCGCTCACCGAGGTGAGCATGGTGGTGGTCTTGCCGGCGCCCGACCGGCCGGCAATCAACGCGGCCCGGCCCTGGCTGCCGATGGCCGAGGCGTGGATCAGATGCAATCCCCGGCGGCGCAGGTGCTGATAGAGGGTGATGAAGATCGCCTGTTTGTAGTGGCGCAGCGGCCAGCGGGCGGGGTCGTGTACCAGCGCCACCGTGCGCCCTGCCTCCCGGTTCAGCGCGGTCAACATCACGTCGCCATGGCGCGTGAAGAGAAAAGGCCCCTCCTGGTATTCGCTGGTCTCTTGTTCAGGCGAGATGGCCTGCGGGTTCCAGGGCAGATCGGGCAGCGGCTGCGCGCCCAGATCCAGCAGGTCGATGGAAAAATCTACCCGCTGGCCCTGTGGCGTCTGGATGGGACAGGCGAGAGGACGCAGCACCTGGCGCTGCAAGGTTGGGGTGCTGGCGCGCACGCTGACCAAACAAGGGCCGATCTGCAAGATCGCCTCGGGAGTGGTCTGGCCGGCGGTGCTTTGTTCGTAGGCTGTCGCCAGTCTGTCGAAGAGCTGGACAGCAGTGGACGGCGAAAAAGGCATCAGGCTGGAAAAATGCAACGAAGGAAAGTTGGTAACCAACTTTCCTTCTTGCGAACCGACAGAAGTGCGCCCAACGCAAACGCGCAGGGTGTTCAGGCCACAGCGTTGTGACCGTCGTGCTTAATTGCCCGGCAACAGCCAGTTGGGCCCATTAGAAACGGTGCCCAACGTCACCTTCTGAAGTCGTTGGTGCTTGGTCAGGGTCGGGGTCTGGTAGGTCTTCTTGACGGGCGTGCTCTGATTCACAATGATACCTCCGTGTTGGGTTGGTTGCGCTGGCAGCGCGGTTCACAGGACGACGGTTACACGCTGTGGCAACACAGCGGTTTCAATGCCAAAAGCGAGACGATCTACAGTGCAATGAGAAGTCCTTCGTCAGTCAGTTGCCCAACAAGACGCAGGACATCGGCGACTACCTGATCTTTGTCCGCATTGTACTCTTCGGTGACTATGTTCGCCAAATCTTCGACGGTGCGTTTTCCGTCGATGCTTTCCCAGATCTTGGTGCCCACACCATCGAGACTATAATAGTCGCCGTTGGTCAGATTGATCAACAAGGCCTCGTCGGCGACCACGCGTTCGATGATCTGATCACTGTCTTTGGCAAACGAACTATTTAGGGAGAAACGGGACATGGGCTTATTGGGACGTGAAGCGTACTGCGAACCACAAGAACGGCAAGATTATAGCATAGCATTCTGCCATTTGTCAAGCCATTTGACAGACTAAGGCCAACATTCAGAGAAGCGCCGCGCGGGAACCATTCGCCGCAAGGGGGCGTCTGAAACAAAGCTCCCCCGGACTGCTGGCATTAGCCCTTGATGTGACAGACCCTGCGCGCCGCTTCAGCCGTCCGATGCTGTAAACCCCAGACTTCGGAAGTGGCCGAGCCAGTGAAACGCGCTGGTCTCGGCCGCTTCCGGAGTCTTTCTGCCAGTCTCTCAACGACAACTTCCGCGATGAGGTGTGACACATAATGGATCGGTTGAGCAGAATCGGTATGATCGTGATCGTGGCGCTGGGGCTGCTGGCGCCGGCCAACGCCTCCGCCCAACAGGAGACGCCCCAACAGGCCGCCCTGCGGCTGGTGGAGGTGAAGCCCACCGGCCTGATCTTCGAGCTGGATGTGGCGGCGCCGAAGCTGGAGGAGATCCAGGTCGATGGCCAGACCTTTCAGCGGCTGAGCCTGCCCGGCTACACGGCCGCCGGCGTGGCTGGCCAGCCGGAGCTGTTGCAAACCGGCGTGCTGCTGGGCATCCCGGCCGAGGGCGGCGTCCAACTGCGCATCCTCGACGCTCAGGTCGAAACGCTGCCGGGCAGCTTCACCCTCTACCCCACGCCCCAACAGGTGATGCAGCGCGATGCGCAGAGCGGCGAAGCTGACGCGGTGGCCGGCGTTCAGGAGCAGTTCACCTGGGACCCCGCCGCCTACACCGACGACCAGTTCCAGCCGGCCGCGGTGGTCTCCCTGGACGAGACCGCCTTCGTGCGCGACCAGCGCGTGGCCCGGGTGCTGATCCAGCCGGTGCAGTACAACCCGGCCCAGGGCGCGCTGCGGGTCTATCGCTGGCTGCGGGTGGAGGCGACCTTCGACGGTGCAACCGACGCCGGCGCGGCTGAGGCTGGCGCGGCGGCCAGCCCCTTCGACGCCACACTGCAAGGGCAACTGCTCAACTTCGACCAGGCCCAGGCCTGGCGCAGCGGCCGCGGCCAGCCGCTGGACAGCGGCCGCGCGCCGGACAGCGTCTACCCCGGCGACACCTCGCGCGTCTGGTTCAAGACCACCCTGCGCGCCAGCGGGCTGGTCAAGATCACGCTGGCCGAGCTGCAAGGGAGTGAGCTGGCCGCGCTGGCCGCGGCCAACCCGGCCTATTTGCAGGTCTGGACCCACGGGCAGCAAGTGGCGGCTCATTTCGTGGGCGACGGCGACGCGCAGTTCGAGCCAGGCGAGGCGCTGCTTTTCTACGCCGACATCCAACCGACCATCTACAGCGAGACCGACGTCTACTGGCTCAGCGTGGGCAATGCGCCGGGCCTGCGCATGGCGCCCAGCAACGTCGCGCCGGCCGGCGCGGCCACCGACACCGCCGCCTGGGCCACCGCCCGCCTGGAGGAGGACTACATCTACCGCGGCGATCTGCCCGGCTATGGCATCTCCACCGCCGATCCCCGCTGGTATTGGAAGGAGCTCAGCGCCCTCTTCACCCCCTCCTACACCATCTACCAGACGCTGCCCGCGGCCAACACCAGCGGCTATACGGCGCGGGTGCGTGTCCGTCTGCAGGGCTCCAGCTTTGTCAATGGGGTCAGCCCCGATCACCGGGTGCGCGTCGAGCTGAATGGCCAGCCCATCGGCGTGATGAGCTGGGATGGCCTGGTCCCGGCCCAGAGCGAGTTCCAGGTGTCCAGCGCCTGGCTGCGGCGCGGCCTGAACAGCGTCACGCTGGCGCTGGAAAGCATCCCCGGGGCGCCCAACGACAGCTCCTTCCTGGACTGGGTTGAGATCGACTATCAGCACGCCTTGCAGGCGCTCAACGACCAGGCGCTCTTCGCGGCCGCGGCCGGCGGGCAACGGGAGTTCCGGGTGCAGGGCTTCAGCGGGCAGGATGTGTTGGCCTTCGACGTGACCAATCCGGCCGCGGCCATGCGCCTGACCGGCTGGCAGGCTACCCCCATGGCCGAGTCGGCCGCGCCAGAGGCGCAGCCCGCGGCCGCGGCCAGCCAGCACCAGGTCTATCTGCCCATCGCCGGCGCGATGGGCTCGGCCGGCAGCGTCGCCTACCAGGTGCGTTTCGGCGTCGCCAGCGCCGCCCCCCGCCGCTATGCGCTGGCCCGGCTGGCCGCCATGCCCCCCATCGCGGCGCTCAGCCGTGACGTGGGTTCCAATCTGCGCAGCGCCAGCAACCGGGCCGACTATCTGCTGGTCAGCCACCGCAGCCTGTGGCCGGCCGCCGAGACCCTGGCCAGCCATCGCCGGGCGCGCGGCCTGGCCGTGGCGGTGGTCGACGTCCAGGACATCTACGACGAGTTCAGCAATGGCCGGATGGACCCGCGCGCGATCCGCGACTTCGTGGCCGCGGCTTACGGCAGTTGGCAGGCGCCCGCGCCGGGCTACCTGATGCTGCTGGGCAGCGCGCATTTCGACTACCGCATGCGCACCGGCCTGGCGACGCAGCCGATACTTGTGCCGACCTATTTCAGTTGCGCCGACCCCTTCACCTGTGAAGTGGCGGTGGAAAATGAATTTGTGGCCATCAGCGGCAGCGATCGTGTGCCCGACCTGGCGTTGGGGCGGCTGCCGGCCCGCAACCTGGCCGAGGCGACGCTGATGGTCAACAAGACCATCAGCTACGAGACCGCGCCGCCGGCCGGGGCGTGGCGCAGCACGCTGGCCTTTGTGGCCGACAACTATCGCGCGGCCGACGGCACACCCGACCCGGCCGGCAACTTCGAGGCGCTGAGCAACGGCGCCATCGCACTGGTTCCCTCTCAATATGCCGTCACTCGCATCTTCTATGATCCCTATCCCAACGACGACGGGGGCGAGCCCTACCGCTATCGCACCGCTACCGCCGCCACCGACGCCATCGTGACCGCGGTCAACACCGGCGCGGTCTTTCTCAACTACATCGGCCATGCCGGCATCACCACCTGGGCCCACGAGGCGCTGCTGCGGGCACGCGATACGGGACGCAACGACGTGACCCGGTTCAGCAACGGCGGCCGCCTGCCCATCGTGCTGGACATGGCCTGCGCCAGCGGCAACTTCGCCGATCCGCAGCAGACCGGCCTGGAGGTGATGATGCTGGGCTGGTCGGCCGGCGGCTCGGTGGCCGGCTGGGCCGCCACCGGCTTCGGCGTGGCCACCGGCCACGATCAGCTCCATCGCGGCTTCTACCAGGCGGTCTTCGGCGGCGGGCGCATCCTGGGCGCGGCCACCACGGCCGGCAAGCAAGCCCTGTGGAGCACCGGCCGCAACCTGGATCTGCTGGATACCTTCGACCTGCTGGGCGATCCGGCCCTGCGCATCAACCTGCCGTAGCCGATCCATCGCCGCAGTTTTGACACGTGCGTAGCCCTGTGCTACCATCGCTGGCTGTTGTGCTGCAGCCTATCTTTCCTGTGCAGTGAACACCCCCACGTGCGGCCTGGCCATCCGCAAGCCGCACGTGGGCGTGCTCACCGCACATGATCTTGATATCCCAGACTTCCGAAGTCTCGTCGGTTCAACCCGTTTTGG
>JACSRL010000303.1 GCA_014879765.1 Anaerolinea sp.
CAACCCGCTTCCCCACTCCGGGGTGCTTCGCAATCGACCTACGCTAACCAACTCATTTCAAACACACCCGTTTGTTTTCAGGTTGGCACACCCGGCCTCGCGCCGACTTCCTCTTCCCTGCGCCCATGTCCGCCCTGAGCCCGCTTGCCCTGCTGGCCTACCTGCTCATCTTCGTGGGCCTGGTGGGCAGTCTGTTGCCTGTGGTGCCCGGCCCGATCTTCATCTGGCTGGGCGCGCTGTTGTGGGCCGCCAACGATGGCTTTCAAGCCATTGGGTGGCCCACATTGCTTTTTCTGGGGATCCTGACCATCCTGGCCTGGACCAGCGACCTGCTGCTGACCACGCTGTTCAGCAGGAAGGTGGGCGCCAGTTGGAAGGCGATTTTTGGCGCAATCCTCGGTGGTTTCGTGGGCGGCATCTTCTTCGGCGGCTGGATTCCCATCATCGGCACGTTGGTGGCTACGCTGGCCGGCGCGGTGCTGGGCATGGTGACGATCGAGTTCCTCGACAAGCGCGATCTGCGTCTGGCGCTGCGCTCCACCCAAGGCTATATGCTGGCCGTGCTGGCCAGCAGCGCCCTGGAAGCCCTGCTGGCCCTGGCGATGATTCTCATCTTCGTGTGGCAGGCCTTCCTTTCCCCCGTGTCCTGAAATCAAAGAACGGCTGCCTCAGCGCCATTGCTGAAGCAGCCGTTTTTTGACTGTACCCCCAGCTGGACTCGAACCAGCGCACCCGGCTCCGGAGGCCGGTGCTCTATCCTCTGAGCTATGGGGGCTCACCGGGAGGCAGTGTACCACAGAGTGCGCTGCTTGGCAAGCTGGCGAGTTTTGTTGACAACCTGAAAACGGGTATAATCGCCCTTGCCATGAAATCATCATCCAACACCCCCACTGCCCTGCTTTGGGCGCTGACGATCCTGCTGATCCTGGGCGGCGCCAGCCTTGCCCTCTTTGGCCTGCAAAAGGCGCCAGCCGCCCAACCTGGCGTGGCTTTCCTGCCAGGCGTCTCCTCCGGCGCGGCTGATTCCACCGGCCTGAGCCCGCTGGCGCCTGGCGACCAGCCGCCGGCGGCTACCGTCGAGGCCGACGCGGCAGGCAGCAGCGTCGCGCTGGCGTTGGACGCGGCGCCGGGGCTGGCCATCGCCCTGCCGCAGCCCTTGCCCGCGGACCTGGCCGATCCGATCCTGCGCTGGATCGCCCAGCAACCGGGCGCACGGGTAATCACCGACACCCAGCAGGCTGACCTGTGGATCAGCGTCGAGCCAGGCGGCGAGCTGCTGGCTGAACGCATCTACGTGCCGGTGAGCCGCTTCGCCACCCTGCTGGATGAGACCTCGACCGCCGATCTGCTGGCCCTCTGGCTGGGGACGCCGGCGCCCGGCCAGCCGCCGCTGGCGGTGGACGCCAACGCGCTGGCCGGGTTGACGCTGCTCTGGGGGCCCCCGGCCCAGGTGGAGATGCTGCCCGATGCGGCCGCCGTCGCCGCCGCGCTGGAGCCCTACCCGGCGCGGCTGGGGGTTCTGCCCTTTGAGCAACTGACCCCTGAGGTCGCCGCCCTGGTCATCGGCGGCCAGGATCCCACCGACAACCGTTTCGACGCCACAGAATATCCGCTGGCTCTTCGTCTTTATGTAAACAGCACAGCCAAAGGAAAGGCGGCGGCGGCTGAGCTGATCGCCGCCGTCGACGCCGCCGGCGCGCAGACCAACCGCGATCCTGCCAGGCTGACTGTGCTGGTGATGACCGGCGTCACAGCCATGGCGCGCATGACTGCCCTGCGCATGGAGCAAAACGGCTACGACTACCCCGCACGGGTGATCGGCCCGGAGCTCTCCCAGGCGGATATCACGCATATCAGCAACGAGATCCCCTTCGTGCAAGATTGCCAGGTCAACGCCAGCGAGAACAACCTGACGCTCTGCTCGCGGCCGGAGTACCTGGAGGCGCTGCGCGGCGTCGGGGTGGACATCGTGGGCCTGACCGGCAACCACCTCAACGACTTCGGCGGCGACGCCAACCTGGAGTCGTTGCAGTTCTATCGCGACGAGAACCTGCCCACCTACGGCGGCGGCGTTGATCTGGAGGAATCGCTCAAGCCGCTGCTGGTGGAGCACAACGGCAACCGGCTGCTCTTTTTGGGCGCCAACCAGTACGGGCCGGAGTTTGCCTGGGCCGACGTCGACTGGCCAGGCTCAGCGCCCTACGACTTCGACCGCATGGCCCAGGCCATCGCCGACGCCCGCACCAAGCTGGACGCCGACCTGGTGCTGGCCGAGCTGCAGTGGGAGGAGAGCTACGACACGCTGCCCATCCAGTCGCAGGTGCAGGGGCTGCGGGCCATCAGCGGCGCCGGCGCGGACATCGTCACCGGTGTGCAGTCGCATGTGCCGCAGGCGGTGGAGTTCACCGACAGCGGGATGATCCTCTACGGTCTGGGCAACTTCTTCTTCGACCAGATGTGGAGCCAGGCCACGCGCGAGGGGCTGATCCCCCGCCACACCATCTACGACGGCCGTCATCTGAGCACCAGGCTGCTGACCACCGTGCTGGAGGATTTCGCCCAGCCGCGCTGGGCCAGCGAGGCCGAACGCGAGGCGCTGTTGCGCCGCGTCTTCACCGCCAGCGGCTGGTAGGGGAATGTGGCGTGAAGCGTGAAGCGTGAGGCGTGAGGAATCGCTTGATTTCGCGCTGCTCTGGCCGGTCTTTGCGCAGCACCCCGGAGTGGGCCGACCGAGCCAGCTTCCGGCTGCGCGAAACTTTGCATCTCCCACACTCGTAACTGAACCAAGCGGGCGCTTTGTGTTGCAGGCTTCCTGTGGCATAATCCCAGCCATCACCCATCACCGATCAGGAGAGCGTCGTTTGCTCAAGCGTCTGTTGAACCAAAGCGAAGAAGAGCTGCTGCTGGCCGCGCGCACCGTGGTGCAGCGGCTCAATCTGAACCTGGTGCGTCTGGAGGCCACGGGGGATGACCAAAGCCGGCTGGAGCAGGCACGCCAGCAGTTGGATGAGCTCTTCCTGCTGGTGGTGGTAGGCGAGTTCAACGCCGGCAAGTCCGCTTTCATCAACGCGCTGCTGGGCCAAAACCTGGTGGAGGAGGGCGCGCTGCCCACCACCACCCGCGTTCATCGCATCCACTACGGCGGGGAAATCAGCCGGACATTGCAAGAGGCCGACATGGAGATCATCACCGCGCCGGTGGACTGGCTGCGCGAGATCAACATCGTCGACACCCCTGGCGCCAACGCCGTTATCCAGCGCCATCAAGAGATCACCGAGGAATTTGTACCCCGCTCCGATCTGGTGCTCTTCGTCACCAGCGCCGACCGGCCCTTCTCCGAGAGCGAGCGGCAATTTCTGGAGCGCATCCGCGCCTGGGGCAAGAAGGTGGTCATCGTCGTCAACAAGGTAGACATCCTGCACGAGGGGGATATCGCCAAGGTGCGCGGCTTCGTGACCGAGAATGCCATCAAGCTGCTGGGCGTCGAGCCGCAGATCTTCCTTGTCTCCGCCAAGCTGGCCCAGCGCGCCAAGTTCGCCAACCAGCAAGCCAATCCGCCCTTGCCCCAGTCGACCCGGCAGCCCACCGTCCTGGAGCTCTGGTCCGCCAGCCGTTTCGAGCCGCTGGAGCGCTATATCCTGGACACCCTGGATGAACAGGAGCGGCTGCGGCTGAAGCTGCTCAATCCGCTGGGGGTGGCCGGCCGGCTGCGGGACAAATACGCCGGCATCGCGGCCACCCGCCTGGGGATCCTGGCCGACGATTTCACCACCATCGACACTGTCGAGATCGACCTGGCCGCCTTCGAGGAAGACATGCGCCGGGACTTCCAGTACCGCGTGGGCCAGATCGACGCCATCCTCTACGCCATGGCCGACCGCGGCATTGCCTTCATCGACCAATGGCTGCGCATCGGCCGCGTCTTCGACCTGGCCAACAGCGCCAAGGTGCGTGAGGCCTTCGAGCGCGAGGTGGTGGCCGACACCAACGTCCTCCTGGAGCGCCAGATCAACGACCTGATCGACTGGATGGTGGAGCGCGAGCACCGGCAGTGGCAGGGGGTGATGAGCTACCTCAACCGGCGGGCCGACCTGCACAAGGATCGGGTCATCGGCGAGGTGGGGGGCAGCTTCGAGAGCAACCGTCGGGCGCTGCTGGAGGTGGTGCGCCGCGACACCCAGCGCGCCATCGGCGACTTCGATCACCAGACCGAGGCCGCCAAGCTGGCCGAGTCGGTGCAGACTGCGCTGGCCCAGACCGCGCTGGTGGAGGTGGGCGCGCTGGGCCTGGGCGCGCTCCTGGTGGCCGCGCTGCACACCCTGGTGCTGGACCTGACCGGGCTGCTCTTTGCCGGCGCGCTGGCGGCCGTGGGCCTGTATGTGTTGCCCAACCGGCGGCGCAAGGCACGCGACGAGCTGCGCGCCAAGGTGGCCGACCTGCAAAACCGGCTGCACGAGGCCCTGAGCAGCCAGTTCGAGCAGGAGATGAGCCGCTCCCAACAGGCCATGCAGGAAGCGATCCAGCCCTACACCCGTTTCATCCGCAACGAGCGCGAGAAGCTGACCGCCATCGCCGGCAATCTGAACGACCTCGAACAGGAAATGCGCACGTTGCGCGCGAAGATCGACGCGTTATGAGTTGAGATGGATGATGGCTTCAATAAACAACTCACCCTGGTACTATGAAATCCTGGCGGACGGCATTGAACTCGGACGGCGACTCAGCATCGAGTATGGCTTTAAGAAGGGATTTGAGAACGATCATCAAATAGCGGAAGGCTTGAAGCGTGTGCTTTATCAGCGATTTGGCCCGTTGCCCTCTTCTCTGGTAGGCGAATTGGCTTTGCTATCGCGTGAGCAAACACTGGGCTTGCTCAGTGATGCTATGGACACGGACACTCTGGCGGAATTTCGAGCCAGCTTACCCCAAAACGAGTGGCATCCCCAGGGTGCTGAGTGGTGATTGTATTGCAACCGTCTTCGCCTCCGCTTACCCTACGGCCGCTCAGCCCTGTTGACGCGCCCGCGCTGCAAACGGTCTATCACGCCGGCGCGGATTTCTTACTTCACCACAGCGGCGCGCCTCCCGATCCAGGCCAGGCCGAGGCCGATTTGGCTGCGGCAACGGCGGAAGATGGGCGCTTCCTGTTGGGGATCACCTGGCGCCAGTCCATGATCGGCCTGCTTGATCTGCGCCTGGCGTATCCAGAGCCGTTCGACGTGTCCATCGGGCTCATCCTGCTGGCCGAGGGGCAACGACACCAGCGGCTGGGCAGTTGGGCGCTGCGCATGTTGGAGGCCTGGCTGACGCGCGACACCCCCACTGAGGCCGTTGTCGTCGCCGTGCCAGCGCAGAATCACGCGGCCCAGGCCTTCTTCACCGCCAACGGCTACACATACACCGGCCAGTCGACGCGCGTGCTGGCGGGGAGCACCCGTTTGCGTCTGCTGGAGATGCGCAAAAGCCTGGTCTGATGCCAGGTGCATGGCCGCAGGGGCTGCCCCGCGCGTTGTTCGTTGATATTCACTGAGCTGGGGCGACGCGTCCACTCCCGACGCCCAACACCTGACCCTAACTCCCCAATCCCTTGCGCCGCGCCATGTCCACGGCTTGTGCGCTGCTCCAACATCGCTCGCTGCCGGAGGGCAAGAGTCCAGGGATGGTTCCTCCCAGAATCTGCAGCCTGTTATTTGGCGCGGCTTCTGCTGCTCCATCTTGTTGCGTGGTGCAGGATACAGACGCCGCCGCTGAGAACTGCTACAATCGCAAGCTGCCCGCAACGAAACAGACATGCATACGCTTGGCGCACAACCGTGGATGTAAGTAACGGGCTCGGTCGGCCCCGTCCGGGATGCTGCGCAAAGACCGGCCCGAGCGGCCATTTACAAATCAGCAGGACTTACGCAAAACGTTGGTCGAGTAGGCCGTGCGGGTTTCAATGCGCCAGATCTGGGGCAGTAAAAAGCCCTGACTGACCCGCTACTCAACCCGCAGGCCGTATCGAGACCCGTTTTGCGTAAGTCCTGATC
>JACSRL010000152.1 GCA_014879765.1 Anaerolinea sp.
CACCTGGACAAGGGCCAGTCCACCGGCTCCCACCCCTACGCCGCCGGCCTGCGCTGGAGTCTTGATCTGAGTCAGCCGCGGGGCCAGCGCTTTGCCAGCGTGCAGGTGCAGGACAAGACCAGCGGCCAATGGCAGGCACTGGAGCCGCAGCGGCGCTACGTGCTGGTCACCAGCGACTACCTGGCCAGCGGGCGCGACGGCTACGCCACCCTGGCCGCCGCCAGTCGCGGGGACAGCACGGTCAACACCTACCAGCTCTACACCCAGACCTTTGTGGACGACATCGTGGCGCGCGGCACGCTGACCCGGCCAGCCGGCGGCGAGATGTCGCACCAGCAGGTGACCACGCGCGACGGGCGGCGCTTGCCGTGAGAAGGTTTCGGGGTTTGCCAAAGGCGGTCGCGGGCCGGAGGTGGCCCGGATTTTCTGACCGACCCCCTGGGTCATTTTTCACCACTTTTCCGCTATTTTTCGGCTCCAGCCAGCGTCAAATGGTCAGTTCAAGCTCATGAATCAGGAGTGAAATGCCTGCGTCACGACCGCTTCAGACTGCCAGAGTGGTTCGCCGCAACGGGTTGCATTCATTCCCGGTGTGGCGGAGGATGCAGGTGAGTTCCGTCCGATATCCTTGGCAACGGAACTGTTCGACGAATCACATCACGCGGGACACGGTATGAAGGTATTTCGCGGAAGCACGTTCAAGGCCGATCGCGCCTGGGGCGCGGTCGATATTGCCAACATGGGCGGTGTCACCACCCGCCTCCACTGGACGGACCAGCCCTACAAGTGGCATGTCAACGACGGTGAGGAGGTTTTTGCCGTTCTCGCCGGGGTCGTGGAGATGCGGTTCCGCGACGAGACGGGCGCGGAGCAAAGCACGCTCCTGCAGAGCGGTGATGTGTTCTACGCCTCCATCGGCACAGAACATGTGGCGCACCCGATCGGCGAGGCCCGAATTCTGGTGGTGGAACGCGAGGGCAGTGTCTGAACCCCCGCGGGCGTTGCGCGGCACCAATGACCGCCGCCGCCGCCGCGCCTCCCGCTGCACCAACTTGGCCTGCGAATCGCCCCTACCGTCTGGCAAGACCGGCCAGATCCCGATGCATGCCCGCCTCCCTTTCTTCATGAACATCCCAACGCTTCTCGCGCGAATTCTCACGCCCTTGCTGCTCGCCGCGACCTGGCCCGCCGCGGCCGCTGACTTCATCGCCCCGCCGACTGGCGCCGGCCCGGCCGTCGTGGTGATTTCCGGCACAGGCAACCAGGCCCCGTACCGGTGGTACGCCGTGGACGTCGCCAGACTGGGCTATGCGGTGGCGCTGGTTCCGGGCAAGGACGTGTGTTCCGCCAGTTCCAGCAGTTGCTCGAAGACCGACGCCGAGTCCGCCGAAAACCTGCAAAAGGCGATCACCGAACTGCAAGGCCAAAAGGACGTCACGCCCGGCAAGGTGGTGGTGATCAGCTTCTCGCTGGGCGGCGGCGGTGCGCTGGTGCATGCGGCGCCGATCTCAAAGCAGGTTGCGGGCGTCGTGGCCTACTACCCGAGCATCTCGAAGATCACTCGGCTTGACGACGTGGCGGCACGGGTGGCCGTCCCCACGCTGATCCTCAGCGGAGAGAAGGACAAGTTCTTCGATTGCTGCCTGATCGATTCGATGCGCACCTTCGAATCAACGGGACGCGCGAAAGGCGCGCCGATCGAGCTGGTGGTCTATCCGAATGCCGATCATGGGTTCAACTTCGACGGCTCCCGGTATCGGCCAGATGATGGCGCCGACGCCTGGGAACGAACGAAAGTGTTTCTGGCCCGCGTGCTGCCGCTGCCGCTGAAATAGCGGAATCACAATCCGCCCGTCCGCACCCACCGATGTTCCACAGCAATCCGGCGTACCCGTGACCCCGTTGCGCCCGCTCCAGAAGTTGACCCATGCACATTCGCCAGGCGCTCGCCGAAGAACACAGTTCTGTTGCCCAGGTGCTGCGCGCAGCCGCCGTCGATCTGGAGGCCCGGGGCCGGCCGCTGTGGAGCTCCGAAGAGACCAGCGAGGCTGCCGTACACGAGCACGTGCGACAGGGCCTGTACCACCTGGCCATTGATGCCGATGAAGGCCCGGTCGGGGTCTTCCGGTTCGAGTTTGACGACCGCATTTTCTGGCCCGAGATTCCCGAAGGTTCCTCCGCCTTCGTTCACAAACTGGCCGTTTGCCCCCAGCGGCAGGGCGGCAAGGTCGCACAGGCGCTGCTCAACCACGCATGTGCGCTGACGCGCCAGCATGGCCGCCGATTCCTGCGGCTCGACTGCATGGGAGGCAGGCCGGGACTCAAGGCTTTCTATCAGCGGTTCGGATTTCGGCACCACAGCGACCTGACGCTTCGGGGTCAGCTGTTTCATCGCTTCGAGTTCGACATGGAGCGCGCCGCTGCCTGACCTGCCCACAGGCCCGGGCGTTGATCGACCCCCTCGCCTGTTTTCCGCAAATTTTTCAGTTTTTTCGACCTCAGCCAGCGTCAAATGGTCTGTTTCAGCTATCGAATCAGGAGTTGATTCAGGCGCGGCGCACAGCGGCCAGGCGCTCAGCGCAGGTGTTTGACCCGCTTGGCACCAAAGGCCTCGGCGATACCCAGGGCGCGGCGGCCTGGAACCAGCGTGAAGGTCTGGCCGGCTTCGATGCTGCCGGGTTCGTCCACCGCCAGATAGAAACCGCAGGCACCGGCGCGCACCATGTCACGCGCGGCCTGTGCGTAGCCCATGATGGCGTTGAACTTGTAGCAGGGCTCGCGCGGCGCCGTCACGCGCAGCACGCAGTTGGGGAAGTGCAGCTCGTCCCCCACCCAGACCTGCGCCTCCAGCAGGCCTTGCAAGGTCAGGTTTTCGCCGGTGAAGCCGGGCGGCAGTTCTTCATCGAACAGGCTGGCGCCGTGTTCCTGCCGGCGCGCCCGCCAGTACGGCAGGTGCTCGGCCGGGCAGGCGTAGACCGCCTTGTCCGGGCCACCGTGCACGCTGGGGTCGGCCTGCTCGTCACCCGCCAGCCCCATGCGCGTCAGGTTGACCGGGCCAGCCACCGCCCGCTTGCCGATGCCCGACAGCACGCGCCGCTCGCCCACCTGCAGCGGCCGGGCGAGGCCGATGTTCACGCTCAGGACGCGCATGGGCTCGGTCACGTCGGGCTGCAAGGCCGGCTCAGCCCATCAGGTACTTCGGCAGCCAGGTGGCCAGTTCGGGAAACACGCACAGGATCAGGATGGACAGCACCATGCACATCATGAACGGGAACGCGCCCTTCAGGATGGTGGGCAGGCTGACGTCGGGCGTGATGCCGTTGATGACGAACAGGTTCAGGCCCACCGGCGGGGTGATCAGGCCCAGCTCCATGTTGATGGTCAGCACCACGCCAAACCAGATCGGGTCGAAGCCGGCGCCGATGATCACCGGCATCAGGATGGGCGTGGTCATCAAAATGATGGCTGCCGGCGGCAGGAAGCAGCCCGCCACCAGCAGCATCAGGTTGATCGCTGCCAGCACCAGCCATTTGTTGACCTGCCATTCGGCAATCGCCGTGGCCACCGACTGCGTGACCTGCAGCGAACTCATCATGTAGCCGAACAGAATCGAGGTGCCGATGATCATCAGCAGCATGCCCGACTCGCGCAGCCCGTCGCGCAGGATGGCCCACAGGTCGGCCGGGCGCCAGACACGGTAGATCACCACCACCATCACCAGACACAGCGCCGCGCCCACGCCGGCCGCCTCTGACGGTGTGGCGATGCCGCCATAGAGCGCGTAGATCACGCCGACGATCACCGCGATGAACGGCAGCAGCCGGGGCAGCAGTTCCAGCTTCTCTTTCATCGAATAGATGCGGTCCTTGTCTACCAGCACGGTGCCGCGCTTCCAGCTCAGGAACAGCGCCCAGGCCATGAACAGCACCGTGAGCAGCAGACCCGGGATGATGCCGGCCAGGAACAGCCGGCCGATGGAGGTCTCGCTGGCGATGCCGTACAGAATCATCGTGATGCTGGGCGGAATCAGGATGCCCAGCGTGCCGCCGGCCGCGATGGCGCCGGTGGCCAGATCGGCGTCGTAGCCGCGCTTGCGCATCTCCGGAATGCCCATCTTGCCGATCGCCGCGCAGGTGGCCGGTGACGAGCCGGTGAGCGCCGAAAACAGCGCGCAGGCGCCGATGTTGCTGATCACCAGCGAGCCCGGAACCCGGTGCAGCCAGCGCGCCAGCGCCTCGTACAGGTCGCTGCCGGCGCGCGACGACGCCACCGCCGCGCCCATGATGATGAACATCGGCAGCGACACCAGCGTGAAGTCGCTCAGGCCAGCAAAGACCGTCTCCGGCACAAAGTGCACGCTGTTCCAGCCGTCAAAGATGAACATGAAGGCCAGCGCCACCGCGCCCAGCCCGAACGCGATGGGCATGCCGGTGGCCAGCAGCGCCGTGGTGACGGCGAAGATCAGCAGACCGATGACGAGTGGACTCATGAAGACACTCCAGGCGCACCGCGCCGCAGAAAGGAAAAGCGGACGCGGCCCGCCGCGGACGAAACGGCGCTCAAGCCGCGCCTTTGGGCTCCAGCCCGAACGGCAGCTCGCGACCGGTGTAGACGAGCCAGATCTCGGCGCAGAACTGCAGGCACAAAACGGCCAGACCGACCGGCAGCGACAGGTACGGAATCCACAGCCGCGCGCGCCAGATCGATGGGGTGGTCAGCGTGCGCTCCCACGCCTCGTGCCACCAGGGCAGCGAGGCGTAGAAAAACAGCGCGCAGAACACCAGCGCCAGCGTGTAGCCGGTCAGGTGCAGCCAGCGCCGCGTGCCGCTGGCGGCCATGATGGGCCACACGTCCACCGCCACATGACCGCGCGTGAGCTGGATGTAGGGCGCGCCGATAAAGGTGGCTGCCACCAGCGAGAACGTGACGAACTCGGTCTGCCAGATCGACGACTGCCCGAGCACCGCCCGGGTGAAGACCATCTGGCACACCACCGCCACGGACAGCAGGATCAGCCCAGCGGCAAAGACCCCCAACGCACGCGACACCGCGTGAATGGCCCGCACCCAAGCGGGCAGGTGCGCGCTGCCGGCCCGATGCGCGTTACTTGACACTCAGCGCCTTGTCGATCAGTTCTTTGCCGCCGGGCACCTTCTCGGCAAAGTTCTTGTAGGACGTCTTCTGGGCCACGGCGCGCCAGGCGTCGAACTCGGCTTCGTTCATGGTCACGACCTCGACCTTGTTGGCCTTGAAGGTTTCGACCATCTTGTCGTCAAGCTTCTTGGACTCGGCCTCGAAATAGTCTTCGGCCTTTTTCGACGCAGCCGTCAGGGCTTTCTTTTGCGCGTCATTCAGCTTGTTCCAGCTCTTCATGCTGATCAGCACCGGCTCGTACATGAACCACAGCGCGTTGTCGCCGGGCGCGGTGACGCACTTGAGCTGCTCGTACAGACGGAACGAGACAAAACTGCCGGTGGACGTGTCGGTGCCCTGGGCCACGCCCTGCTGCAGCGCGTTGTAGACCTCGTTGGAAGGAATCGACACGATGGAGGCACCGGCGCCCGCCCACATCTGCGCAAAGGTGGCACCGGCCGAACGCACCTTCAGGCCGGCGGCGTCTTCGGGTTTCTTGATGCATTTGTCCTTGCCGCCAAAGGCGCCGGCCAGCCAGGCGTCGGCCAGCACCTTGGCGCCGCCCTGCTCGATGATGCCCTTGATGTCTTTCATGAAGGCCGAATCGTTGATGCGGCGCGCATGGGCGTGGCTCTTGACCAGGCCGGGCATCAGCGTGGCGCCGAACTGCGGGTGAAAGCCCGAGGCGTAGTCGAGCGGGAACGAGGTCATGTCGATCTGGCCGGTCTGCATGGCCTTCCACTGCTCCTGCGCCTTCACCAGGCTGGAGCCGGGAAACACCTTGATCTCCAGGCCCACGTTGGCGGCGGCGACGTCGCGCGCAATCATCTGCACCATCTCGTCGCGCACGTCGCCCTTGCCGCCGGGGAACTGGTGCGACGCCTTGAGCGTG
>JACSRL010000260.1 GCA_014879765.1 Anaerolinea sp.
TGACTCCTTCGGTGTATTGTACACTAAATTCGTCGGAAGAGCTGTCTCACCTATTATAGACACAAAGGGCCTCGCCGCCCCAGTGGATTTGATCCGCTACTCCCGTTTTCTCAACGACACCCTCAAGCGCCGTATCGACCATGACGCCATCTACGTCTGACCTTGATTTCTCAGCCATCATTACTTCATCCTGGACGCCGAAGTGATTTTCGATGTGTGCCAGAACAAGATTGGGGGCCTGAAGCGATCGATCGATGCGCTTCTTGAGGAGTATTCGGGCGACTAATCCACGATTGTCACATGGGGTGGGAGTCTGGACCACGAAGCCGCGAAGGGTCGCGAAGGCGTGAAACGCGAAAGCCGCGAAGTTGGGTGGGCGCGGTGTTGGTGAGCTTCATGTTTCGTGACTTCGTGCCACTTCGCGCGTTTGTGGTCCAAACGTTGCCGTCCGGGTCAGACCGTTGGCTGCTGTGCTGCCGGCGCTGAGGATGACCGCCGACTGGGCTTTGCTGGCGTGGCAGGCATGATCGAAATCAGGGCGCGCAATGCGGCGTTGACCGACTCCGGCGTCGTGAACACCTCGGCAATGTCCGGTTCCAGCATCACCACCACCTGGCTTTTGTCGATCTTGCCGGCATAGTGGTTGGGGCGGCCCTTGCTGTAATCCAAGTCATATTCGGGGAGCAAGTCGTCATCGACAGCACTTTCGGACTTAGGCGTGGAGATTTTCTTCATAATCGCGACGTTCCTTCTGCGTTACTGTGCGGGCGCTGATCAGATGCAGGATGCCACCGAGGCGCTCGGTGAAGCTGACAAAGAGTAGCCGTCCACTGATCGAGTAGCCGATGATCAGATCACGCTCCTCGTAGGTTGAGTGAGAGTCATCGTCGAAGATAATCGCCAGTGGATCGTCGAATACCGTGCTGGCTTCATCGAAACTGACGCCGTGTCTCCTGCGGTTGCTCGCTGCCTTGCGACGATCCCATGAGAAGCGGAAGGACATTTGGCTGCCTCACGTCATCGGCGATGATTCGGTCTACGCCCATGATACCACATAAGCATCTGAAATTGGAAAGCATCCACCGGTCGTGGTCCGAATGTTACCATTTGGGCGGATTGTAGCACTGGCAACGGGAGTGGTCAACCGGAATGCGCCCGATGCGCCAGGTAGTCGTGGCGGCGATTGGTTTAGGTGGGCGCTGGGTGATGCCCATGGGCAGCAGGAACTCCTCAAGCAGCATCTCGCCGGGGTGGGTTGGTGGGCGGTGGGTTGGAATGCGAACCATCTTCTCAGCCTCTGCGCAACTCAACGATCACAACTGCTCTTGGAGTTCCTCGCGCGACAGCTCACAGTCACGCAAGATTTGCGCCAACAAGCCGCGCCCGATGGTCTCACCGCGATGCACCGGCACAACGGTACACCGTCCATCCGGATGTTGCAGAAAGTGGTGGCTGCCCTTGATGCGGATCACCTCGAACCCCAGCTTGCGCAACGCCTTGATCAGTTTGGAAGCCGTGAGCGATGGGAACGTGCTCATACCGCAACTACGACGCGTTGCACCCCGATGAACTCATTGGCCACTGGGCTTTCTGCCTCCAAGCAGAGCTCGATGGCTTCCTTGACGCGCTTCATAAGAACATCCAGCGACCTGGCCTGGGTGTGGCAACCGCGCAGCGCCGGCACGGATGCCACGTAGTAACCATCTTCATCCTTCTCGATCACGACGTTGAACTCAAGGTCCCTTGTGCCGGTTTCCATAGGGTCGTATTCTCCTGGAAAGAAATGATGCAGCAAAAGCCGTGCGGTCGATGATGATAGCCGCCGGGCGTTCGAGCGAGATGATAGCTCAGGAAGGTGACTGCTCTGGCGTGGCAATAGAAACCGGGTTTTCGTCTCGCAGACCAAGCTCATGGCGCCATGAAAGGCCATTGCAAAGACAAAAACCATGCTCGCACGAGAAAAACCCGGTTTCTGAACGACTGGCTGAGCAGGTACGAAAGGTAGGGCATATGATGTCTTTCGTCGTCACCGGCAGCGATGCACCGATTGTAGCATCAGACGCGAATGGGGTCAACTGATGCGCGGCCAGCCTGAACGCTTGAATGCGCGGCAAAGACATCACCGCTGTGGGGTGTTTCATAGGCTTCGTGTCTGTGGAATCCCAATTACATTATCGGTCGAACGTTGGGAGTAGAATTCTAGAACATTTGTGCGCAACCACTTTCCAACCCAAGTCCGACCGTCCAAAGGAGCAGTTCCCATGACCACTTATACACAGGCCAAGCCCGCTGGCAGGCCCACCTGGATCGATCTGTCGACGTCCGACATGGAGGGCGCGCGTGCCTTCTATCGCGCCCTCTTTGGCTGGGACTATGATATCGGCGGCCCCGAGTTCGGCGGCTACACCACAGCCCGCGTCGACCAGCGCATGGCCGCCGGCATGATCGGCAACGTCGACCCGGAGGGCGTCACCTTCCCGGTGGCCTGGAGCCTCTACTTTGCCAGCCACGACATCGAGGCCGATGTGACGCGCGCCGTGGCGCTGGGCGCCACCGTGCTCTTCCCCCCGATGACGGTCGGCGAGTTTGGCCGCATGGCGGGGTGCATCGATCCTGGCGGCGCGGTCTTCAGCTTCTGGCAGGCCGGCCAGCACACCGGCGCCGAGGTGGCCGACGAGCCAGGCTCGGCCGCCTGGTATGAGCTGTATGCCGCCAACGCCCAGCAGTCGAGCGAATTCTACAGCGCGCTGCTGGGCGCCGTCGCCGAACGCATGCCCGGCGACCTGGAGTACTACGTCCTCAAGCAGGGCGACGAACAGCTGGGCGGCATCATGCAGATCGATCCCGCCTGGGGCGATCTGCCCCCCAACTGGGCTATCTATTTCGCGGTGGCCGACGCCGATCAGGCGGTCGCCATCGCCGTCAGCCACGGCGGTAAGGCGCTGGGTCCGGTGGATGACACCCCCTTTGGCCGCTTGGCTACGCTGATGGATCCTTACGGCGCGATCTTCAAGATCATCCAGCTCCCGGCGTAACAGCCGGCAGGTGCGTGTACGTGGACTTCAATAGGGCAGCCTACTCAATCCACGTACACGCACCCACCATGTCACCAGCCAGCCGGAACCGACGAGACTTCGGACGGTGCGGCACCGACCGAGTCCTGCGAATGAAGCCCATTGCCGGCGAAAACCTGGCATAGCTTCAATCGGCCGGCTTTGCCGTCCGAAGTCTGGGCGTCAACTCATTTCGAACGCACCCTTTGGCTTTCAGCGGGGGATAGACTACAACCCCAGGGGCAGGAGCGACGCCGCGCCCGGCGCAGCCCGCGTGGATTTCTGCCTGGGCCGCGGCGTGGTATAATGGCGGCGTGATACCGACCACCCCACCGCACGTGGGCATCAACGGCCAGTTGCTCTCCGGCGCGCACAGCTACCGCAGCGCCGGCGTCAGCGGCTACATCCGCCAACTGCTGGCCCACCTGCCCGCGGCCGCGCCTGACCTGCGCCTGACCGCCTTCACGCCCGACATCGACCTGGCCCTGGCCCCCACCTTGCAGCAGCGCCGCAGCACCCGCTGGGACACCCGCCGCCCCCTGCGCCGCATCCTCTGGGAGCAGGCCGCGCTGCCGCTGCTGGCCCGCCAGGCCCGGCTCGATCTGCTGCACGGCGCGGTCAACGTCAACCCGGCCATCGCCCCCTGTCCCAGCGTGGTCACCGTCCACGACCTGAGCTTTATGCGCTACCCCCAGGCTTTCCCGCCCATGCAGCGCGCCTACCTGCACAGCCAGGTGCGGCGCTCTGTGGCCGCGGCCCGGCGGGTGATCGCCGTCTCCGCGGCCACCAGGCAGGACCTGATCGAGCTTTTCAACGCCGCGCCCGAGCGCATCGACGTGGTCTACAACGGCGTGGATGCCAGCTTCTGCCCCGCGCCGCCGGCTGAGATCGCGGCCTTTCGCGGTCGCGCCGGGCTGCCGCCGCGCTTCATCCTGCACCTGGGCACGCTGGAGCCGCGCAAGAACCTGGTGCGTCTGGTGCGGGCCTTTGCCCAGGTGCGGGGGCAGGACGCCGGCCAGCCGCCTATCAAGCTGGTGCTGGCCGGCGGCAAGGGCTGGGACTACGACGCGATCTTCCATGAGGTGACGCGCCAGGGGCTGGAGCAGGAGGTGCTCTTCCCCGGCTACGTGGCCGACCAAGAGCTGGCCTGGTGGTATCGGGCGGCCGCGCTTTTCGTCTACCCGTCGCTGCTGGAGGGCTTTGGGCTGCCGGTGCTGGAGGCCATGGCCTGCGGCGCGCCGGTGGTCACATCGAACCTATCGTCGCTGCCCGAGGTGGCCGGCGACGCCGCGCTGCTGGTGGATCCCACGTCAGTGGGCGCGCTGGCGGCCGCCTTGCTGCGTCTGCTGGCCGATGCGGAGCTGGCTGCTGAGCTGCGCGGCCGCGGGCTGGCCCAGGCCGCCCGCTTTCCCTGGAGCCGCACCGCCGCGCAGACGGCCGCGGTCTATCGCCGCGCGCTGTCGCCGGCGGCTGGAGGCGCGCCGTGAACCGCCGCATCACCCGGTTGGTCAACGGCGCCACCATCGTCGTCGACGTGGCGCTGATGGCGCTGGCCTTTTTGCTGGCCTATCTGCTGCGCTACCAGCTTCAATGGTTTCGCGAGGTCGATCCGGCCTACTACACCACCTTTGCGCCCTATCTGCCCATGGCCGCGCTGCAAGGGGGGCTGATCCTGCTCTCCTTTGCCCTCAGCGGCGTCTATCGCTTCCGCCGCGGCGCCTCGCTGGTGGACGAGATCTATGGCGTGATCAACGGCGCCTTCACCGGCTTCGTGGTGACGGTGTTCTTCATCTTCTTCTGGCGGCCGCTGGTCTATTCCCGTCTCTTCTTCCTCTACGCCACGCTGCTGATCATCCTTTTTATGATCATCGCCCGCATCCTGCGCCGCGGCGTGTTGCGCGCGCTGCGGGCGCGCGGCGTCGGCGTCGACCGGGTGCTGATCGTCGGCTCGGGCGAGGTCGGCCTGACGGTGATGCGCAACCTGATGGCCCAGCCGGAGCTGGGCTTTCTGGTGGTCGGCTTCGTGGACGATGACCCGGAGCGCGGCTCCACCAACATCGGCCGTTTTCAGGCGCTGGGAAACACGGCCAACCTGCCCGCCCTGCTGCGCAGCCATCAGGTGGACGAGGTGATCATCACCCTGCCCTGGCAGCAGCGCCGCCAGATTCTGGCCATCACCAGCCAGGCCGCGCGCGCCCACGTCCGGCCGCGCGTCGTCCCTGACCTCTTCCAGATGAGCCTGAGCATGGTGGAGATGCAGAACGTGGCCGGCATTCCCATGCTGACCCCCAACGACAGCCAGCTCAGCGCCTGGGAGCGCTTTTTCAAGCGGGGCGTCGATGTGCTGGGATCGGCCTTCGGGCTGCTGATCTTCTCGCCGCTGCTGGCCATCATCGCCCTGGCCATTCGTCTGGACAGCCCAGGGCCGGTGATCTTCAGCCAGCCGCGCGTCGGCCGCAACGGCAAGCTCTTCCAGGTCTACAAGTTCCGCACCATGGTCAAGGACGCCGACCAGATCAAGGATCAGGTGCGCCATCTGAACGAGGCGCAGGGGCCTATGTTCAAGATCCGCGAGGACCCGCGCATCACGCGTGTGGGACGTTTTCTGCGCCGCACCAGCCTGGACGAGCTGCCGCAGTTCTGGAACTGCCTGCTGGGCGACATGAGCCTGGTAGGGCCACGGCCGGCGCTGCCGGAGGAGGTGGCCGACTACGCCGACTGGCACCGGCAACGCCTGGCCACCGCACCCGGCATCACCGGTCTCTGGCAGGTCAGCGGCCGCAGCGATCTGAGCTTCGAGGAGATGGTGCTGCTGGACATCTACTACATCGAGAACTGGTCGCCGCTGCTGGATCTGAGCATCCTCCTGCGCACCGTCCCGCAGTTCATCGCCGGCAGCGGCGCGTATTGAGTGATGAAGGATGAAGGATGAAGGATGAAGGATGAAGGATGCGTG
>JACSRL010000092.1 GCA_014879765.1 Anaerolinea sp.
AGGTGCCAGGCACTTGAATCTGCGTTTGCAGCAACGTCGTCGGAGGTAATTCTGTCTGCAAATCGCCTCCAAAGTGCCTGGCACCTGAGCAGCTACTACCATTGTACGATGGCTGCCCTGCTTTCGCGCGCTGGTCAGGCAGCCGCCGACACTCTTGATTCGAGGGGACGACGTGAAACGCATGGCCATGGCGACCAGGCGACGCAGCCAACGCGGGCGCGGCCGGCTAGCCGGCGGCGACGGCCGGCGGCTAGCCGGCGGCGACGGCCGGCGGCCCATCGGCCAGTTTGGCGCCTTCGGCCCGTTTGGGCAACGACTGGACATACCACAGCGCCAGCAGCGCGAACAGCGCCACCGCCGCGAAGGCCACCTTGAGCGCGATGATCTGAGCCTCGGCGTAGTTTTCCGTGACAGCCGCCACCTCTTCGGGACTCAGACCGGCCGACTCAGCGGCCACAGCCACCTGCTCGACGCTGACGAAGTTAGCGTTTTGCTCGGCCTGGGCGGTCAACTGCGGCGCCAGGGCGGCCAGCGTGGGATCGGTCAGCACCTGCTTCTGGAAGCTGCTCACCAGTGAGGCGATCAGGATCGAGCCTACCAACGCGACGCCGAGAGACGCGCCCAGATTCATGGCCGTCCCTTGCAGGCCGCCGGCCTCGCTGCCCCGCTCCGGCGTGACCGAGGACATGATGACGTTGCCCAACTGCGACACCAGCAGCCCGTTGCCGGCGCCGACCATGGCCAGCGCCAGCGCAAAGCCGGCCGTGCGCAGATCGGCGCTGGTGAAGGCGATCAGCAGGATGATGCCGATCAGCATCGACAACAGGCCGGCCAAAGCGATACGCTGCGGCGAGTGACGCCCTGCCAGGCGCGCCCCGGCCAGCGCAAACACCAGCAGCGACAGCGAGAGCGGCAGCAGGGCAACGCCGGTCTGCAAGGCGTCGTAGCCGAGCACCGTCTGCAGGTAGAGCGGCAGCACGAAGAAGATGCCCATGATGATGAACTGCTGGCACAGGTAGGTGGTCAGACCGGCCCGCATGGGGGGAATCTCCAGCAGCCGCACGTCCAGCATTGGCTCCTTTTGCGCCGCCAGCAGGGCCCGTTCGTGGCGGGCAAAGAGTCCCAGCAACACAAGACCCACTGAGATCAGCCAGAAGACGGGCGACAGTCCCAGCGGCGTGAACGGCGCCGACGCGCTGGGTGCGATCCAGCCCCACTGGCTGGAGCGCAGAATGCCAAAGACGGCCATTCCCAGGCCGGCCGCCGAGAGGACGACGCCGGTGAGATCCAGCTTGCCCTGCCGGCCGGCCGTTGCCGGTATCTTGCTCAGGAAAAGCATCAGCGCCAGCACCACCACCGTCTCGCCGGCAAAGACCAGACGCCAGGTGTAGTTGGCCGTCACCCAGCCGCCGATCAGCGGGCCTAAGGCGGCCGATGCGCCGCTGACGCCGCCCAGAATGCCATAGGCCAGGGCGCGTTGCTGGCCGGAATAGGTGGCGGCGGTCAGCGCAGCGATGGCGGGGATGACCAGCACCGCGCCGAAGCCTTCGATGAACGACCAGCCCACCAGGAGCACCCCCAGATTGGGGGAAAGCGCGGTGGTCAGCGACCCGGCGCCGTAGATCAACAGGCCCACCATGTAGGCCCGCCGCGCGCCCCAGCGGTCGCCCAGCTTGCCGCCCAGCAGCATGAACGCGGCCATGACCAGCGTGTAGAGGGTGATGGCCGTCTGCAAGCCGACCACCGTGGTGTTCAGGTCCGCCGCGACCTGGGTGATGGACACGTTCATGACCGTGGTGTCCAGCACCATGATGAACTGGGCCGCAGCCAGCATGGCGATGACGGCCCAGCCGGCGTTCTTTTCCGGCGTCTTGTTTGTCATGCAGGGAAATCCTGTCCTTGATAGATTGGCGCTGCGTCTTCGTCCACGGCGCGCCGTGATCAGCCTCCGGTGCTGGCCGCCAGCGCTGACGACGCCTCCGGCTGAGCCGCCGTGCTGCTCTGGCCCCGCCGCAGGAAGACCTTGATCACCTCGTAGACCAGCGTCAGAGCCAGAGCCAGGCCGATGGCTTGCAGCCACTGGTTGCCGTCCAACGGGGTCAACTTCAGGATGCGCTGCGTAAAGCCCAACTCGGTGGAGAGGAAGGTGATCGCGATCGACAGACCATACAGCATCAACTGTTGCCGGTCGGTGAAGTTCTGCACCTGGAACAAAGTCTCGGTCTCCGAGCGGGAGCTGAGGCCGATGACGATGTTGAACAGAGAGAAGACCGCAAAGCCCATGGTGGCGGCCAGTTGGGCGTTGACCGGCTCATAGTGGGTCTCCACGGCCAGGGTGCCGATGGCAACCAACAGACCGATGAAGATCAGCCGCATCCACTGCGCCCGTGACAGCACCGGCTGGCTCAGCGGCCGCGGCTTGCGCTCCATCAGCCCCGGCAGCGGCTTGTCGTAGCCCAGGGCGATGGCGATGGGCACCTGCACCAGGAAGTTGATCCACAGCACCACCGCCGGCGAGAAGGGCACGCCGCCCAGAATGACGAAGAGCGCCGCGCCCAGATAGGCGGCGATGAAGGCCACCAGCGCCGTGATCTGAAAGCGGATGTATTTCGCCAGGTTATCGTAGATCGCCCGGCCATACTCCACCGCCTTGACGATGGTGGCGAAGTTGTCGTCGGTCAGGATCATCACGGCCGCGCCTTTGCTGACCTCGGTGCCGGTGATGCCCATGGCCACGCCGATGTCGGCCTTCTTCAGCGCCGGCGCATCGTTGACGCCGTCGCCGGTCATGGCCACGATGTTCTGTTTGCGCTGCAGCAGGTCCACCAGGCGGATCTTGTCCTCCGGCGCGACGCGCGCCACCACGCCGATGTTGTCCAGGTCCTGCGTAAGCTGCTCGTCGCTCATGGCCGCGAACTGGGCGCCGGTCAGCGCCTTGCCCTCGATGCCCAACTGCTTGCCGATGGCCGCCGCGGTCACCGCGTGGTCGCCCGTGATCATGCGCACCTGGATGCCGGCGCTGTGGCATTTGGCGATGGCGTCCCGCGCCTCGGGCCGCGGCGGATCGACGATGCCAACCATGGCCATCAGCGTCAGATCGGTGATCTGCTCGATCAGGTTGCCCTTGGGGTTGAAGGTCGCGGGGTCGAAGTCGCGGCGGGCCACCACCATGACGCGTTCGCCCTGGGCCGCCATGCGCTCGTTTTCTTTAGAGGCCAGCGCGGCATTGTCGGCAGTGACAGCCACATCCGGCCCTTCGGGCATCCAGAAATAGCCGCCGCGCTTGAGCAGCACATCGGGCGCGCCCTTGACAAAGGCCCGCACCACTGGCTTGCCCTGCTCATCCTGCATGTTGTGGAAGGTGGCCATGAACTTGTAGTCGGAGTCGAAGGGCACCTCGGCGACGCGCGGGAACATCTGACGCGCGTCGTCCACGCTGACGCCCCCCTTTTCGGCCAGCACGATCAGCGCGCCCTCGGTGGGATCGCCGATCAGCGCCTCGCCGTCCAGCCGGGCATCGGCGCAGAGCGCCATGGCCAGCATCATCTGCTCCAGGTCAAGCTTAGCGCCGCCCGCGGTCTTGATCTGGCCTTCGGTGCTGTAGGCTGCTCCGCCTTTCTGCCAGGGCGCGCCGGCCGCCAGGCCGCGGGTCAACTGCAGCTCGCCGGCCGTGCCGTAGCCCTCGCCGGTCACCCGGTAGCGGTTCTGGCCAGGGATGGAGACCTCGACGGCCGTCATCTTGTTCAGCGTCAGCGTGCCGGTCTTGTCGGAGCAGATGGCCGAGACGGAGCCCAGCGTCTCCACCGAGGGCAGCCGTTTGACGATGGCGCCCTGGCTGGCCAGCACGCGGGTGCCCATGGAGTAGAGGGTGGTGACCACCACAGGCATGCCGGTGGGGATGGCCGAGATGGCCAGCGCGATGCCGGCCAGGAAGATGGCGTCGAACACATCGGAGAAGGGCAGCCCCTGCGCCTGAGCGTTGCGCCAGCCCAGCAGGAGCATCAGCAGGAAGGCGACGCCGGCGATGCCAGCGATGATCACCACCAGCTTGTCCAGTTGCTTCTGCAAGGGGGTCTTGTCGGCCTCGGTCTTGTTGAGCAGGTCGGCGATGTGGCCCATCTCGGTGCCCATGCCGGTGGTGGTGACGATCATCTCGCCGCGGCCGCGCGTCACCGAGGTGTTCATGAAGGCCATGTTGTGGCGGTCGCCCAGCGCGACATCGGGCTTGTCGATGGTCGCCTCGTCCTTGGAGGAGGCCACGCTTTCGCCGGTCAGGGCGGCCTCTTCGATCTCCAGGGTGGCAGTGACGAAAAGGCGACCATCGGCCGGCACGCGGTTGCCCGCTTCCATCAGCACGATGTCGCCCGGCGCCAGCTCCTCGGCGTCCACCTCCACCGCCTGGCCGTCGCGGCGCACGCGGGCGATGGACTTCATCATCTGCTCCAGCGCGGCCAGGCTGGCCTCGGCCTTGGACTCCTGGTTGCGGCCCATGACGGCGTTGAAAACGGTCAGCAGCAGCAGGGCCAGCGTGGTGCCCAGCTCGCCGGTGAAGATCTGGTTGATGATCGCGGCGGCCACCAGCAGGATCTGCATGAAATCCTTGTACTGGCGCAGGAAGGCCTGCCAGCCCGGCTCCTTCTTCTTGGCGGCCAGCTTGTTGGGGCCCACCTGCTGCAAGCGCTGCTTGGCCTCGGCCGTGCTCAGCCCCTTGGCTGGATCGACGCCCAACTGCTGCGCCACGGCCTCGACCGGCATGGCGTACCACTTGGATTGACTAGCGGATGATTCTGCCATAAACGTTGCTCCTTGAGATCAATTCACGGTGCATATTGCGAGTTTTCGGCAATGCGTCAGGATAATGCGTCACACGTCATGCGTAACCGGATAGATGTGAACGATGGGTTTCCTCATGCGCCGGGCGTCCTTGCGCCGCCGAAGCCACCGCCCGCGATTCCGGTTACGGGTTACGCATGACGGGTTTCCAACGAACCGTCCAGCCAACGCGTCTCCCATCGTCAATAGATTGCGGGGACCATCCGATACGGATAGTCCGGCTCGACGTAGTCGCCTTTGGCCTGACGCTTGGGGAACTTGACGCGCTCGCGCGGCACATCCTCGTAGGGCACCTGGCTGAGCAGATGCGAAATGCAGTTCAGCCGCGCCCGACGCTTATCGTTGGCATCGACCACGTACCAGGGGGTCTCGGGCGTGTCGGTGGCGGCGAACATCGCGTCGCGGGCGCGAGAGTAATCGTACCAGCGGGTGTAGCTTTTGATGTCCATGGGGGTCAGCTTCCAGATCTTGCGCGGGTCGGTGTCGCGGGCCCGCAGCCGCTCGTCCTGAACCTCCATGCTGACCTCCAGCCAGTACTTGACCAGGATCACGCCGGAGTTGGTGATGGCGCGCTCCACCGGTGGAGTGTTTTTGAGGAAATACTCGACCTGCTCCGGCGTGGCAAAGCCCATCACCCGCTCCACGCCGGCCCGGTTGTACCAACTGCGGTCGAAGATCACCACCTCGCCGGCGGCCGGCAGATGGGGGACGTAGCGCTGGATGTACATCTGCGACTTCTCGCGCTCGCTGGGGGCAGAGAGGGCCACCACGCGAAAGACGCGCGGGCTGACCCGTTCAGTGATACGCTTGATGACGCCGCCCTTGCCGGCCGTATCGCGGCCCTCGAAGAGCACGCAGACCTTGGCGCCGCTGGCCTTGACCCATTCCTGCATCTTGACCAGCTCGACCTGGAGCTTTTCCATCTCCTGCTCGAACTCCTTGTTGCTCATCTTGGGCTTCGGCTCGGCTGCTGCTGCAGGCGCAGATGCGCTGCCTGGAGCAAGGACCTTGGCCTCCGCTTGGCGCTTCTCCTTCTTCTTGACTTTCTTCTTGCCCATCGTTAGTTCTCCTTGTCTTGACAACAGTCCGAATCCTACATGACTCCACTGAAAAAAGGTCGGTCAAACTCGCGTTTTCTGGCGAATTGGGTACACTGAATGGCA
>JACSRL010000088.1 GCA_014879765.1 Anaerolinea sp.
CAAACGTTGGTTTCGATACGGCGCAGACGCCTACTCAACCAACGTTTGGCCCGCCGGCTGAGCAGTTACCCCGGTTTTTATCATGCAAAGGCCGTTGCGCAGACAAAAACCATGCCCGCACAAGAAAAACCCGGTTTCTGCCTTTGGTCTGCCAGGCCGCGACTTCCGAGGTCTTTGCCCGGCAAATAACTTGAGTTATGTCGTCATCTGTGCTACTATCCTGCCATGACCGCCGCCGATCCCCAGATCACCTGGCCCGCGCCCTTCTGGCCTGACGCCCCCCCGCCCGCCGATCCGCTCTGGCCCAGCGACCAAAGCCCCTGGTCGAGCCGGATGGTCGAGGCCGCCTTGCAGCAGTTCAGCCAGCCCGGCGAGCTGGTGCTGGACCCCTTTGCCAGCCAGCCGGTGCTGGCGCGCGAGGCCAGCGCGGGCCGGCGGCGTCTGCTGCTCAACAACGCCAGCCCGGCCACGCTGCTGGGGGTGCTGGCCAGCGCCGCGCCGCCCGCGCCGGCCGTCATCGACCACGCCTTCAGCCGCATTGCCGACGCGCCGCGCCGCGGTCAAACCCTGGCCCACCACCTGGCCGCGCTCTACGAGACCGTCTGCCCCGAATGCGCCCAGTCCATCGTGGCCGAGCGATTCATCTGGGACCGCAACATCGGCGAGCCGGTGGAGAAACGCTATCGCTGCCCACACTGCGCCAGCCAGGGGGACGCGCCGGCCGACATGGTGGACGTGGCCCAGGTGGCGGCATTGGAGGTGCGCGGCGCGGCCTATTGGGGGCTGCTCAGCCGGCTGGTCAAGCCCGGCGACCCGTTGACCGCCCCAGCCCGCAGCTTGCAAGACCTCTACCCGCCGCGTGCCCTGCTGGTGCTCAGCGAGCTGCTGACGGCGGCCGAGCAGCGGCTGAACGAGCGCGAGGCGCTGCGCGCGGCCCGCGCCCTGATCCTGCACGTCATGGCGGCCGGCTGGCCCGCGGCCGGGCTGCCTCCCCGGCCGGAGACCGCCCGCGTGCAGCCGCCGCGCCGTTTCGTGGAAAACAATCTCTGGCTGGCCTTCGAGCACGCCTACCGCACCCTGCGCGGCCGCACCCCCGACGAGCCCGCGCGCCGGGAACGCCCCCTGCCGCTGGCCGCGGACCTGGCCCGCCTGCGCTCGCCCGACGGGGAGGGACGCGTGCTGCCGCTGGCGTTGACGACGCCTGAGCTGGCCGAGCAGCTCACCCCCGGCAGCGTCGCCTTGATCCTGAGCGAGCCGCCCCCCTTCGATCCCACCGCCTACGCGCTCAACTTTCTGTGGACCGGCTGGCTCTTCGGCCGCGAGGCCGCCAACCGCCAGCGCCAGGCCCTCATCGTCGAACAGTGGAGCTGGGACTGGTACGCCCGCGCGGTGGCCGCCGCGCTGCGCACCTTGCGCCCCACGGTGCAGCCAGGCGGCCGCCTGCTGCTGGCCTTTGCCGATCAATCCGCCCGGCGCGGCCTGGCAGTGCTGGCCGCCGCAGGCGCGGCCGGCTGGCGGCTGGTCGCCCAGAGCAGCGACGCGCCCCTCTGCCCACCCGCCGACGGCGCGCGCTGGCGTTTCGAGCTGGCCCCCGACGCCCTGCCGGCCAGCGAGGCCGCGCCCAACCTGGCGGAGCGCTTGCAGCGCAGCGCGCAGCAGGCCGCCTGGCAACTGATCGAGGCGCGGGCCGAGCCGGTTCCCCCGGCCCTGATGCAGACCGCCTGCGCGGTGGGCTGGAGCGAGCAGGGCCTGCTGGCCGAGCTGGCGCGCCACCCTGAGGGCGCGCGCCGGCCCATGAGCTTTCTGCTGGCCCAGATGCGGCTGGCCCTGGCCCGCGATCTGCCGCCCCCCAACCTGCTCTTTGCGCCGGCCGATCCGGCTGACCCGGCCCAGGGCGGGCTGTGGATGGCCGAACAGCCGCCGGCCGGCCCGCCGCTGGCCGACCGGGTCGAGCATTTCGTCGCTCAACGTTTGGCGGCCGGCCCGACGACGCGGCCTGCGCTGGCCGAGGCGGTCTACGCTGCCTTTCCCGGCTGGCAGACCCCCGACGCCGCACTGCTGGCCGCCTGCATAGAGTCCTACGCCCAGGCGGAGGGGGACGCGCTGCGGCTGCGGCCCGAGGACGAGGCCGCACAGCGCGGCGCAGATCTGGCCGAAATCCTGCACCTGCTGATCGAGCTGGGCCAACGGCTGGGCTACGCGGTGCAGGCGACAACACTCGCCCGACCGCTGGAGCCTCCTGTCACCCCTCGGCCCGGCGAAGGGTCCCCTGACCTGCCCGCCACCGGCGCGCGCTACGTGATCTGGCATCACCAGGAGGAGCCAGCCTTCGCCTTTGCCGTGGCGGGTCAGGCCAGCCTCCACCCCTGGCTGCTTCCCCCGTCCGAGACGCTGGCGGGCTGCCCGCGCTACGTGGCCCTGCCCGGCGGCCGCGCCGGACTGCTGGACTTCAAGCTGCGGCGCTGCCCCCCCTGGCGCGGCCGGCTGGCCTGGACCGGCTGGGAATTCGTCAAATTCCGCCACCTGCGCCAGTTGGCCGGCCAGCCAGGGCTGAACGTGGCCGCCTTTCGGGCGCGCATCGGCCTGGACCCCATCATCACCCTGCCCGGCCAGCAGCTCGCCCTTTTTCCCATGGAGAACCAAGGAGACCCCGATGACGCTTGACACCCTGCCGCGCCTGCCGCTGGCGCATCTGCCCACGCCGCTGGAGCCGCTGCCCCGACTGCGCGCGGCCTTGCAACAGGAAGACCCCAATCGCCCCGTGCCCCGCCTGCTGGTCAAGCGCGATGACCAGACCGGGCTGGCCAGCGGCGGCAACAAAACCCGCAAGCTGGAATACCTGCTGGCGCAGGCGCTGGCCGAGGGGGCTGACACCCTGCTGACCGTGGGCGCGCCCCAGTCCAACCATTGCCGCCAGACCGCGGCGGCCGCGGCCAAGACCGGGCTGCGCTGTGTGCTGGTGCTGGGCGGCAACGCGCCGCGGCTGGAAGGGGGCAACCTGCTGCTGGATCGCCTGCTGGGCGCCGAAATCCTCTGGGCCGGCGAGCAGGATCGCCTGGCGCTGCTGGCCGAGGCCGCACAGGCCCAGGCCGCGGCCGGCCATCGGCCGCACATCATCCCCTACGGCGGCTCCAGCCCGGTGGGCGCGGCCGGCTATGCCGTCGCCTGCCAGGAGCTGCTGGCCCAGGCCGCGGCCGCGGGCTGGCGCGTCGATCACATGGCGGTGGCCAGCAGCAGCGGCGGCACGCAGGCGGGCCTGGCCGTGGGCGCGTGGGCGGCAGGCTTCGCCGGCCAGATCCACGGCATCAGCATCGACCGGCGGGCCGACGACTATCAGCCCGCGCTGGCCGAGCTGGCCACGCAGACCGCCGGCCTGCTGGGCGCGCCGCACACCTTCCGGCCGGAGGAGATGATCGTCCACGACGCCTACCTGGGGGGCGGCTATGGCGTGCTGGGCGAGGCCGAGCGCGCGGCGCTGCGGCTGCTGGCCAGCAGCGAGGGGCTGCTGCTGGATCCGGTCTACACCGGCCGGGCCCTGGCCGGCCTGCTGGATCTGATTCGCCAGGGGCGCTTCGCCGCCGAGGAGACGGTGGTCTTCTGGCACACCGGTGGGCTGCCCGCGCTCTTTGCCTATGCCGACCAGTTGAGCTGAGTCCGCGGCGCCTCCGGGACAAAAAGAAGCCCGCCTTGCTGGATGTTGCATCCAACAGGGCGGGCTTTCTTTTCAACTGCCGCCGCCGGCTAGGCCTTCATCGCCTCCAGGCGCTGCTCGATCTCGCGCACGATGGTCTTGCGGTTGTGGTGCGCCATCTCGAAACGCTGCACCGCCATCAGGCTCGCCTCATCCAGCGAGTCCAACTGCGCCAGCACTTCCTTGACGTTCATGCCCTTGTAGTTGACGATGGGCAGCGCAGCCAGCTCGCGCTCGGTCAACTGCATGTCCAGCTTCTTGGCGATGCGGTCGATCTCCGCGTCCAGCCGCTTGATGTCGTCGCTGCTGGGGATGTGCAGGGTGCGCAGCATGGCCTGGATCTGATGCTCCAGTTGCTCCTCGGCGACCTGGATCTGATCGCGGCCGCGCTGGCTCCATTCCTTCCACCAGCCGGAGAGGCGGCTGATCTGCACGTCCTCGATCTCCTGGCCGCGCTCGACCAACTGCTCGAAGAGGTCCTCGCCGCGCTCCATCAGCTCTTCAGCTTCCTCGCGGGTGGTGCCAAACGCGCCGCGGCTGGCATCCAGCAGACGCTGCGGCATCATGTCATGCAGACGCTGCGGCATGGCGTCAGCCAGGCGCTGCGGCATCATGTCATGCAGACGCTGCGGCATGGCGGACACGGTCTGCGTGGTGTCCTCGACAAAACGGGTCATGTGTTGGGTAATCTTCAACTCTGCCATGGTGATCTCCTTTGTATGGCCGACCGGCATTCGATGGCGCCGGTGCGTAGGTCAATTCCGTTTATGACGCATTGCGTCATAGCGCATTATAGCACAAGGTCAAATCAGAGTCAAGTCCTAAAACCGCGCGCGAAACAAGGACTGCCAGTGCTGATCAACTGCATCGGCGTAACTGCTCAGCCAGTCGTTCAGAAACCGGGTTTTTCTCGTGCGGGCATGGTTTTCGTCTGCTGCGAGACAAAAACCCGGTTTCTAATGCCATGCGTCCTTCGGCCCGGCAAATGCGACGGTTTGCACAACCGGCAGCGGTGCGCTATACTTGTTGCTGGTTTCTCAAACTCGACACGGCAGCGTCCGTGTGATCATTTCTGCTTCAGGAGGACTCTCCCATGACCATCCATATCGAACAAATGCTGGGCGCCGACGCAGAGTATCTGCTGGGCTACAACACCCCCAAAGTCTCCAAGGACCTGCTGCACCTGCCTGGCCCCGACTACATCGACCGGGTGATGGCCATCACCGACCGGCCGCCGGCTGTGCTGCGCAACATGCAGCACATGTTCAACAACGGCCGGCTGGCCGGCACCGGCTTCCTCTCCATCCTGCCGGTGGACCAGGGTATCGAGCACTCGGCCGGGGCCTCCTTCGCCCCCAACCCGCTCTATTTCGACCCGGCCAACATCGTCGAGCTGGCGCTGGCGGGCGGCTGCAACGCGGTGGCCTCGACGCTGGGCGTGCTGGGCTCGGTGTCACGCAAGTACGCGCACAAGATCCCCTTTCTGGTCAAGCTCAACCACAACGAAACGCTGACCTACCCGGCCATGTATGACCAGACGCTCTTTGCCAGCGTCGACCAGGCCTTCGATCTGGGCGCGGTGGCCGTGGGCGCCACCATCTACTTCGGCTCCCCCGAGGCCCGCCGCCAGATCATGGAGATCAGCGAGGCCTTCGCCCGCGCCCACGAGCTGGGCATGGTCACGGTGTTGTGGGCCTACCTGCGCAACCCCGGCTTCAAGAAGGATGGGGTGGACTACCACGTCTCGGCCGACCTGACCGGCCAGGGCAATCACCTGGGCGTCACCATCGAGGCCGACATCATCAAGCAGAAGATGGCCGAGAACAACGACGGCTACCGCAAGATCGGCTTTGGCAACACCAACAAGAAGGTCTACGACGAGCTGACCAGCGACCATCCCATCGACTTGGTGCGCTACCAGGTGGTGACCAGCTACATGGGCCGGGCCGGCCTGATCAACTCCGGCGGCGCGTCGGGCCAGAACGACTTCGCCGAGGCGGTGCGCACAGCAGTCATCAACAAGCGCGCAGGCGGCATGGGTCTGATCTCCGGCCGCAAGGCCTTCCAGCGCCCCATGGCCGACGGCGCCAGCCTGCTCAACGCCATCCAGGACGTCTACCTGGACGCCGCTGTCAGCGTGGCGTGATCGGTGATCGGTGAACAGTGATCCGTGAACAGTGAACAGAAAGGGTCGGCCCCGCATGGCTGGCCCTTTCTTGTGGCATTAGAAACCGGGTTTTTGTCTCGCAGACCAAGGTCATGGCGCCATGAAAGGCCGTTGCGCAGAC
>JACSRL010000102.1 GCA_014879765.1 Anaerolinea sp.
AACACGTTGATTTCGATACGGCGGCCTACTCAATCAACGTGTTCGCACCCGCCGGCTGAGCAGTTACAAACAGTGAACAGTTTCCGATTACCGATCACCAGCGCCACCTGTGGCCGTCTGAATTTGACAAAGCCGCCGCTGACGGCTAAAATGCAACACGCTAAGGCCCATTCGTCTAGCGGCCCAGGATGTAGCCCTCTCAAGGCTGAGACACGGGTTCGAGTCCCGTATGGGCCACCTTAGCAAAAGCGCCCTCCGAGAATCTCGGAGGGCGCTTTTGTTGTCGCCGTTCGGCCGGCTGAACAGCTCGCTTCCGTTTTGATGCCGCCAGCCTATCGGCGCAGCACGCGGGCGCGGGCTTTGGCAGCTTCGACCTCGCGATCCTTGGGGGTGGCCGTGGTCACCAGCGATGCCAACAACGCAGCCGCCGCGCGGCTGGTTTCGTCGACCGCACGGTTGAAGGCCGCCTCGTTGACGGCTGAGGGCGCGTTGTACCCGCTGATCTTGCGCACGAACTGCAAGGCCGCGGCCCGAATCTCCTCCTCGGTGGCCGGCGGTTCGAAGTTGTACAACGTTCTGATATTTCTGCACATGGCGCTCACCTCATTGGGCGGTATAGGTGCGCTCATTCTACGCCTATCGCTGAACGCCGTCAAACGGCCATCGACTATTCGCGCGCGCCAACGAATTACCCCCATCAGCCTTTGCTGCGTATAATGGGCGGGAAGGGATCTTCGTATGTCAAACACGCTCGACCTACCGGCCCAGTTCATCCAACCCCGCTACGAAGGCGGCTGTTTTGCCGACCTGCCTGGCTTCATCAAGGCGCTGTTATTGCCCGACGCCACGTCGCCGCTGGCGCCGGTGGGCTTTGCCGGCCTGCCGCAGCGCTACCGCAAGGTGATCTTCCTCTTCATCGATTCCTTCGGCTGGAGCTTTTTCCAGCGCCACCGCGAGCGCCTGCCCTTCCTGCGCCGCTTCGCCGAACAGGGCAGCGTCACCCAGCTCACCTCCCAGTTCCCCTCCACCACCGCCGCGCACGTCACCACCCTCTACACCGGCCAGCCGGTGGGCCGGCATGGCATCTACGAGTGGCACGTCTATGAGCCCAAGCTGGACGCCATGATCATGCCCCTGCCCTATGCCTATTCGGGCGACCGCGCGCCGGAGACCTTGCAGAACAGCGGCGTGCCGCCGGAGAGCTTTTTGCCGGTCAACTGGCTGGTGGAGGATCTGGCGCGCCACGGCGTGGCCAGCTACCTGAGCCAGTTCCAGGGCTTCGCCCACTCCACCTACTCGCGCATGATCGGCCGCGGCGCCACCGTCGCGCCGCACAAGACCCTGCCCGAGGCGCTGGTCAACATGACGCAGACCTTGCAGCGCCACGGCGGCCAGGCGGTCTATTTCCTCTACTTCGGCGCCATCGACACCATCAGCCACGACCATGGCCCCACCTCGGCCCAGGTGGACGCGGAGATCGAGGCCTGCTTTGACACGCTGGAACGCTGGTTTCAGCGCGACGCCGCCAGCCTGCCGGCCGACACCCTGCTGCTGCTGACCGCCGACCACGGCCAGGTGGCTGTCGATCCCGCCGCCACGCTGACCATCAACCAGCAGCCGGAATTTCACAAGCTGCGGCCCATGCTGCGCACCACCCGCCAGGGCCAGTTGCTGACGCCGGCCGGCTCCTGCCGCGATATGTTCCTGCACGTCAAGGAGAGCGCGCTGGAGGACGCCGAGCTGCTGGTGGCCAACATGGTCGGCGAGCGGGGGGTGGTGCGGCGGACCTCCGACCTGATCGAAGCCGGCTTCTTCGGCCCGCTGCCGGTCTCCGATACCTTCCTGAGCCGCGTTGGCAACCTGGTGGTGCTCTCCTTCGAGGGGGAGGCCGTGTGGTGGTACGAGAAAGACCGCTTCGAGCAGAAGTTTCGCGGCCACCATGGCGGCCTGACGCGCGGTGAGATGGAGACGCCGCTGCTTCTGACCGCACTGTAGGTTAACCTCATGCATCTTGCACGTGTCATAGGCACTCTGGTGGCCACACAAAAAACTGCTGGCCTGGAAGGAATCAAGCTGCTGATCATCCAGCCGTTGGACAAACAGCAGCAGCCAGCCGGCCAGCCGCTGGTAGCGGCCGACTCCACTGCCCAGGCCGGCCCCGGCGAGCTGGTCTTCTTCATTGCCAGCCGCGAGGCCGCGCTCACCCTGCCCAACACCTTCGTTCCGGTCGATCATGCCATTGTCGGGATCGTCGACGCCGTTGCCCTGGAGTGACCCATGTACCTCGCCCGCGTGATCGGCAATGTCGTCTCCACCGTCAAACACCCCTTCTTCACCGGCCACAAGCTGATGCTGGTGGAGCGGCTGCGGCTGGATGGCGCGGCCGATGAGCGCTACGACATCGCGGTGGATCTGGTGCAGGCCGGGCCAGGGGAGAGGGTGCTGGTGCTGGATGAAGGCTCCAGCGCGCGCCACCTGTTGAACGCCGAGCCGCATGGGCCGGTGCGCGCGGTGATCGTGGGCATCGTCGACGCAGTGGATCTGGCCGAGGGGCTATGAGCCAGCTCATCCGCTACGAGGCGCGCAAGGCGCCAGTGCGTCGGCCCACCGAGCAGCAACTGCGCCAGGAGATCATCCAGATCTGCCGCCTGCTGCACAGCGGCGGCTACTGCCTGGGCTACGACGGCAACGTCAGCGCCCGGCTGGAGGGCGAGCGCTTTCTGGTGACCCCCAGCGGCGTGGGCAAGGCCTTTGTGCGCGCCGATCAGTTGGTGATCGTGGATGGAGAGGGCCAGCCGGCCGGCGCCGGCCGCTACGGCCCACAACGCGGCCTGCGGCCCAGCTCCGAGATCTTGCTGCACCTGGAGGCCTATCGCCAGCGCCCCGACGCCCAGGCTGTCATCCACGCCCACCCCCCCATCGCCATCGCCCTGAGCATCGCCGGCATCAGCCTGGCCCGCTGCCTGTTGCCCGACATCGTGCTCTACTTCGGGCTGATCCCCACCACCGACTATGCCACCCCCGCCTCGGCCGAGGGAGTGGGCGTGATCAGCGAGCTGATCCGGCGCTATGACGCGCTGATTCTGCAGCGTCACGGCAGCGTTACCCTCGGCTCCACCGTCGCCGACGCCTATCTCAAGCTGGAGAAGCTGGAACACACCGCGCTGATCACCAAGACGGTGGTCGAGCTGGGGCGGGAGAAGCCCTTCCCACCGGAGGAGATCGCCAAGCTGGTGCAGTGGCGCGGCGAGGCCGGCCTGATGCGCCCTGGCCAGGCCGACGACCTGTGCGCCGCGTGTGGGGTCTGCCACTGGCGGGAGACGCCCGGCTCCTGACAGCGGCCAAACGCATGAATCAGCAGACCTACCGGCGCGCCCTGGCCATCCTCCTGGCAGCGCAGATCGCGCTGGGCGTGCTCTATGCCAGCGTCACGCCGATCTTCGAGGCCTCCGACGAAATCTGGCACTACGCGGTGGTGCGCGAGCTGGCCGTGCATCGCCGGCTGCCGGTCCAGGACCCCGCTGTCGCGGCGCCCTGGGCGCAGGAAGGCAGCCAGCCGCCCCTTTTCTACGCCCTGGGCGCCATACTGACGGGGTGGATCGACCAGGCAGACTACGACGCGCTGGCCGAGGCCAACCCCTTCGCCAAGGCCGGCCTTCCCCTGGCCGCCGATAACATCAACATGGTAGCGCACCCGCCGGGGCAGAGCCCGCTCTCCGGCGGAACCACCGGCGCGGTGTTTCTGATCCGGCTGTTCGCGGTGCTGCTGGGCAGCGCGACCGCCTATCTGACCTTTCGCCTGGGCCTGGCGCTGTGTACTACCCCGCGCCACCGGGAGGGGATCCCGCCCGCGTCGGCCGCGGCCATCGCCCTGCTGGCCGCGGCCATCGTCGCCTTCAACCCCATGGTGCTCTTCATCACGGCCTCGGTCAACAACGACAGCCTGTTGATGCCGCTGAGCGCGGCGGCGCTGTGGCTGATGGTGGCCGATGTGCAGTCGCGCGAGCCTGGCCTGCGGGTCCGCCAGACCCTGCTGCTGGGCATCATCCTGGGCCTGGCCTGCCTGACCAAGGTATCGGGCGCGCTGCTGCTGCCCGTCGCGGCGCTGGCTGTCACCTTCTCGGCCTGGCCCAGCCGCGCCTGGCGGATCTGGCTGGCGCGGGGCGCCATGCTGGTGGCCATGACGGCCGCCATCGCCGGCTGGTGGTACCTGCGCAACGTGTACCTGTACGGCGAGCCGACCGGCATCACCCGCATGGCTGAGATCGCCGGCGCGCGGCCAGCCGGCTTTGGCCTGGCCGCGCTGTCCGGCGAATGGCGCAGCTTCTGGTACTCCTTCTGGGGCCTGTTCGGCGCGTTCAACGTGCTGGCGCCGGGCTGGTTCTATGCCCTGACCGGCGGCTTTGCGCTGGCGGCCGGCGCCGGACTGCTGCTGCGGCTGGCGCGCGGCGCACGCCAGCGCCGTCTCCCCGCCAACTGGCAGAGCCATGCGCTGCTGCTGCTGTTGATCGCCCTGACCTTCAGCGGCGTGCTGCGCTGGACGCTGATGACCATGGCCTCGCAGGGACGGCTGATGTTCGGCGCGGTGGCGGCCCTGGGCGTCTATCTGGCGCTGGGCTGGCTGGCCTGGTTTCCCCCCCGTTGGCATCGCTGGGCCTGGGCCGCCGCGGCCGCCACGCTGGCCGGTCTGGCCTTGATCCTGGCGCTGACCGTCATCGCCCCCAGCTACCGGCCGCCGCAGCCTGTGGCCCAATTGCCCGCCGAGGCCGTCGCCCTGAACGTCACCTGCGCCGGCGACATCGACCTGCTGGGCTACCGCCTGGGGCAGGAAATCGTTCAGCCCGGCCAGCCGCTGGAGATCACCTTCTACTGGAGAGCCCGCCGGCCCCTGGCAGACAACCTCCAGCTTGCCATCAACGCCTACGGCCTGGGCGAGGAAAATGTGGCCAAGCTGGACACCTGGCCCGGCGGCGGCCAACGGCCGACCCGTTTTTGGCAGCCAGGGATCATCTATCCTGACCGCTATCTGATCCCCACCGCGCCCGATGCCAGCGCGCCCACGCTGCTGCGGGTGGGCGTCGGATGGCACAGCGATCTGCTGGATCCGGCGGCCGACCGCGCGCTCGCCTGCGTCGTCGATGGCCAGACCGTCGATACCCTCTTCCTGGACGCCGGCGCGCTGGCCTCCGATCCGCAGGGCGGCGGCGCGGAGACGCCGGCTCTGGCCACCCTGCAACACGGCATCCAACTGCTGGACGCCGAGATCAGCCAGACAGCCGGCCAGATGACGGTCGAGCTGAGCTGGACGACGACGCAGCCGGTCCCCGGCGACTACACCGTGTTCCTGCATCTGTTCGACGACGCCGGCACGCGGCTGGCCCAGGACGATGACCCGCCGCGCGCCGGCCACTGGCCCACCTCACACTGGCGGCCGGGCGAGGTGGTCACATCGACGCACACCCTGGCCCTGCCGGCTGCCCTGCCCGCCGGATCCTACCGGCTGGGGACGGGCATGTATGATCCTGCCACGGGCCAACGGCTGTTTGCCTATCGCCCGGACGGCAGCGAGTGGCGCGACTGGGTGATTCTGCTGCCGTAAGCGACGGGCCTGGACTTGACGCGCCGGGGCAAAAATGCTAGAATGCCTGCTGTCCGCCCCCATCGTCTAGTGGACCAGGACACAGGCCTTTCAAGCCTGCGACAGGGGTTCGAATCCCCTTGGGGGCACACCATAGGACTGCCGCTCCTGTCAAGGACTGGCAGTCCTATTGCTATCAGCACCTGTAGCGTCCACGATGGTTCTCTGCTGGGCGAAGCCCCTTGCCGTCAAGAACCTGCCATGGCCTCAACCGGCCGGCTTTGCCGTCCGAAATCTGGGACGTCAACTCATTCTGGTAACTGCTCAGCCAGGCGTACAGAAACCGGGTTTTTCTCGTGCGGGCATGGTTTTCGTCTGCGCAA
>JACSRL010000084.1 GCA_014879765.1 Anaerolinea sp.
CAGCGAGGCATCGCTGCCGCTTTCGATGCCGACGCTGACATAGCGCAGCCCGGCCTGGCGCAGCGCGGGGAAATAGCGTTCCCCCTTGACCACCTGATCGGGGCGGGTGAGAAAGGCAAAGGAAAAGTCCCGCCCGGTGGCCGCGTACTGCTGCACGATGGCCAGGGCGCGCTTGGGCTGCACGAAGAAGTTGTCATCCTGAAACTCAAAGTGGCTGGCGCCGTCGCGCTCGGCCAGCTCGATCATCTCAGCCACCACGTTGTCCACGCTGCGGCCACGCCAGGCCATGCCGCCCGCGTCGCCGTAGAAGGCGATGATGGCGCAGAAATTGCAGTGGAAGGGGCAGCCGCGGCTGGAGATCATGGAGGCCTTGCGGCGCAGCTTGCCGGCCACCGTGTCGGCATAGGGGGCATAGGCCTGCAGCGGCGGCAGGAGATCGCGCGCCGGGAAGGGCAGCGCGTCCAGCGCGGTGTTGTTGGGCCGGCTGAGGTTGACAACGATCTCCTCCCCCTGGCGCCAGGTGACGCCCAGGATGTGGCCCCAGTCCACAGTAGGGACGCGCTGCGGGCTGGGCTCGGCCTGGCCGGCGGGGGCCTGTCGCCAGTGCTGCATCAACTCGACAATCGTCTGCTCCCCCTCGCCGCGCACGCAGAGATCGATGGCCGGGAAATCCTCCAGAATCTCGCGGTCGGCAAAGGTGGGGTGATAGCCGCCCACGATCACCAGCGTCTGGGGATCGGCGGCCTTGATGCGCGCGGCCAGGTCGGCGACGGTGGCCGTCACCTGCGAGACCATGGAGATGCCCACGGCCGGCCGGCCGCCGCGCTGCCTGACACCGGCCACGAAGCGGTTCACCTGCTGCGCCACCTGCTCCAGCGGCATGGGGCCGCCCAGGTTGGCGTCCAGCAGCTCGGCCGCCATGCCCGCGGCGCGCAGCGCGCCCGCCAGATAGGCGATGCCCAGCGGCTGCGCGCCGCGAAACTCGCGCGTTTGATAGTCGGGCGGGCTGATCAGCAGCAGCTCAGGCAGAGTCATGGCAGATCGCCTGCCGGCCGGGTGGCCGGGCGGCGGCGGCGGCCGGTCACCACCATGCCAACGCCAAGGCTCAGGAGCAGCCCCAGCCCGCTGGCGCATTGCAGGCCGGAGAGCAGACCGGCCCGCTGGGCGGTGGCCGTGGTGCGCTCCAGCCGTGTGGCCTGGCCGCTCAGCTCCACCTCTTCCAGCTCATACCAATAGGTGACGCCGGCGATGACCTGGGTGTCGGTGAAGACGTAGCTGCCGCCGCGCAGCGGATCAGGGGAGCCGGGGATCAGCCGCGGGTTGATCTTCTCCCAGGGGCCCGCCTCGGCCAGGGCGCGGTAGACGTTGAAGCCTGCGGTGTTGACCTCCGTCTCGGTGGACCAGCGGACGATGATCGGGTCGCCGGCTGGCTGGTCAGGCTGCTGCGGCGCGGTGGGACTGGCCGCCGCCGGGCTGCTGACCGCCAGGGCCAGGCCAGCCATCAGCGCCGCGCCGATCAGCCATGCCAGTAAAAATCGTCTACGCACGATGCTTGATCTCCTCGTACCGAACTTGTAACTGCTCAGCCGGACCTTCAGAAACCGGGTTTTTCTGGTGCGGGCATGCCACGGCCGCCGCTACGGCTGTCGCTGCATGGCCACATCGGTGTCCTGGCTGAGCTCAAAGAACAGTTGCACGCCCTGCTCGGTCTGCTGGCCGCCGGGCGCCACCGGCTGCCAGAGCTCGCCGGGCGGGGCCAGCAGCACAATCTTGACCGGCCAGGCGGGTATGCCCGGCTGTTTTTGCACCAGCAGCCGGTAGGTGGCGCCGTCCAGCAGGCCGCCAGGCAGTCGATAGCTCAGGCGCACGCGGCGCGTGGCGCCGGAAGGGAGGACCAGGCTGCCGGCCAACTGCGTGGTTCCCTGTTCGCCCGGCCCGACGGAGACCAGCTCCTGCTCGAAGCCCTCGGCGCTGAGCAGCTCAGCCCCGGCCGGCGCCAGAACCCGGACATAGTTGAAGTAGCAGCGCCGCATCATCTCCTCGTAGGAGTCGCCGTAGCGGGCCACATGGTCACACCGATCGCTGCTGGCCTCGCCCTGGTGGCGATAGACCAGCTCCAGATCGGCCAGCAGGCTGCCATCGGCCTGCGGCGCCACGGTGTAGTGGGTGGTGCGCTGCACCACGCTGTTGACCTTGTTCCATCCGACGTTGCTGTCCACCACCAGCAGGTAATCGCCGTCGCCCGGCGTCACCGCGCCGCTCCAGCCAGCCTCAGCCAGCAGGGTCGCCGTGGCCGGGTCGTTGACCGTCACCAGCACATGTTTCTCCTGCAGGCTGCTGTAGAGGGCACGCGCCAACTGGCCGAAGTCCACCTGGCCCGATTCGAGCCGGGCGCGGGCCGCGCCGGCCAGGTCGCCCATGAAATCCTTGCGGTAGAGCCACCAGTCGGACTGGCCCGCCTCGGCCACGGTGTTCTCGGTGGCCAGCGGGTCAGCCCAGATCTGGCGCATGGCCGTCAACACGTTGGCCGCGGTCACCGGCTCCGGGTAGCCGGGCAGGGCCAGCGGCTCCAGCGCGGCCACGATGCGCTGGGTGGCCGCCAGATCGAAGGCGATGACCCCGTCGGTGGCTGCGCCGGTGTCCAGTTGGTAGAGCGCCTGCGCCACGCGGGCCGAGGTGGGATAGTCGGCCGACCAGTTGGCGTCGCGGAAGAGCAGCATCTGTGCGCCCATGGTCTGTTCCAGGTCAGGGGGCGCCAGCGGATGGTCGATGTCCGGGTTGAAGACGGTGTAGCTGTCGGCAAAGTCCAGCTCCCCCAGTTGCCCCTGGTCGATCTGCATCAGGCCCGCGCCGCTGATAAAGCCGCCGGTGGGGCGCAGCTCGTCGCTGTTCTGCGCCAACAACAGATAGGTGCGCGCGCCCTCCACCCCCAGCAGCTCCGGCGCCAGGCGCGCCAGCGCCGAGCCGGTCTGCATCAGCGGCAGGTAGCGATCAAGCTGCTGCAACTGGCCGGCGATGCGCGGGTCGAGCTGCGCCAGGTCCAACTGGCTGCGCGCCGCGGCCATGCTGGCCAGCGCCGCCTCGGCCTCCTGCCAACTGGGCCGGGTCTGTTGCAGCGCCGGGGCCAGGCGGGCCAGCGCGCTGCCCTCGCCGGCGGGATCTTTCAAGGCCACAGCCAGCGGCAGCGCGCCATCCATGCTGGCCCGGCCGGCCGTGGCCGCGCTTTGCGCCAGTTGCAGCAGCGCGGGAGCCGCCGCCCCCTCGGCCGGATAGCCGGCTAGCCGGCCCAGCGGCCTGGCCAGGGGCAAAAAGGGGCCGGCCTCGCGGCTGATGAGGGCAAAATCGGCCTCCAAGCGGGCAAAGCGGCCCTGCATGTCGGCCAGCGCGGCGGGATCCAGCGTGGTCAGCGCGTTCATATCCAGCGCCTGCAGCGCGCGCAGCTCGGCAAGGGCAGAGCGGGCCGCGCTGGCCGCGCGCAGGCCGCGCAGCGCCAACAGGGCCACGACCACCAGCAACACCAACAGGGCCGCGACCAGGATCAGCTTCCACGGCCGCCGGCGGGATGGGAGGGATGAGGCAGGGCTTGCAGTCATAGATGTTTAAGCTACCACAGGGTGATGGTTCTGGCAAGTGCCGCGGCCCACAGTCTGCCCAAGATGCACCGCCGGCGGGCCACACTGGCGCTCGGGCCGGTCTCCTGACCGTGCCCGCCACACCTGCGCTCGGGCCGGTCTCCTGACCGTGCCCGCCACGTTCAGCCGCGGCGATGCGCCCAGCACACGCCACTCTACTCCACCGGCGAATCCGCCAGCCGCCAAAGGCTCCAGCCGTCCCCTTGCAGCTCCACCGCCGCCGTCCAGCCGTCCACAGCCGGCGGCTGGAGGCTGGCCTGCGCCAGATAGAGGGGGCGACGCTGGCCGGCGGCGTGCAGCAGATCGGGCCAGGCGTCCGGCAGCGCAGATCCGGCCAGATCAGGATGCTGGCGGGCCACGGCGGCCCGATAGCCGGGCAGCGCCCACAGATCGCGGCTGATCGGCGTGACATCGGGCCGCAGCGCCAGGCCGTAGCGGCCATACCAGAGGGCGAAGGTGGCGCGGTCGCCCACCGTCAGCACCACCGCCTCCTCGGCCACCTGCTGCAACACCTGGCTGTAAAATCGCTCGGCGGCCCGGTCGTGGCGCAGGGTCTGCTGCTGCCAGTGGATGGCCGCCGGCGCGGCCGCCAGGGCAAGGCTGGCCAGCGCCGCCAGCAGGGCCGCGCGACGCCGCCAGCCGGCCAGCCAGTCCAGCAACACAGCCAGGCCCACGCCCAGCGCCAGCGCCAGGATAGCCCAGCCCGGCAGCAGGGTCAACTGCGAATCGCTGGTATTGTAGCCGATCGCCCAGGCCAGGCTGAGCAGCAGGCTGCTGCCCAGCGCCACAGCCAGGGCCCGCTGGCGTTGAAAAAGGGTGGCCAGGCCCAGCAGGCTGACCGCCACGCCCCAGGGCCAAAAGCTGCGCCAGAGCTCGGTCGACCAGGCGGCCAGCCGGCCGGGCACGGCCGTCCACGGCACAGCGAAGGCGTAGCCCCGGTAAAGCTGGCCCGACGCCAGCCACCAGAGCCGCTCGGGGCTGCCGGGCGCGGCCCAGTTGACCGGGCTGTCGCCCGCGGCCGCCCAGGGCAGATAAAGGTAGACCAGCAGACCGGCGGCCAGGCCCGCGCCGCCGGCGGCCAGGGCGCGGGCCCGCCCGGCCCGGCTGGCGGCGCCCGTCCAGAGCAGGACGATGGCCGCGGGCAGCAGCCAGACGGTGGTCAGGTGGTTGCCCAGCCCCAGGCCCAGGAAAAGCCCGGCGGCCGCGGCCCAACGCCGGCGGCCGTCGCCATAGCCGCGCACCAGCGCCCACAGCGCGCCGGCCGCCAGAGCCGCGTGCAGGGCGTAGACCTCGGCCACCGTGGCCTGGCCCCACAGCAACGGCGCAAAGGCCAGGGCCAGCCCGGCCGCCAGGCCCGGCGCGCTGGACAACAAGAGCACGGCAGGCGACCAGCCTCGGGCGCTGGTCTCGCCTGCCGTGCTTCTGTTGCCGCTATCGTGCGCCGCGCCGGAGACGCTGGCCAGCCGCGCCAGCCAGGGTGTGGTGGCCGCGACCAGCGCGCCGGCCGCCGCGGCGCTGACCATGGAGAGCAGGGTGACCCGCCAGGCGGCCGTGCCCAGCGGCAAACGGCTGAACAGCGCGGCCAGCAGCGTCCAGGTCGGGTAGCCGCTGGGATGGGGCACGCCCAGCGTCAGCGCGGCGCTGATCAGATCGCCGCCGTCGGCGCTGTCGTGGGCCCAGGTCAGCCCTGGCGGCGCGGTGAGGAGATAGACCGCCAGCGCCAGGCCGAAGACCAGGCTGGGGGCCAGCCAGGGGGGGGATGCTTCGGCGCCTTCGGTCAGCATGACAGCGCGGCGCTTGGGCGGGGGCGAGTTGCCGGCCCGCGCTTCGTCAGCGGCCGGTGGGGGGCAGATGGGCCGGGGGCAGCGCCCAGGTCAGCAGCTCGGTGCTGGCCCGCTGGCCGCTGTTCCACAGCAACCATGCCTGGCTCTCGATGACGCCGCCCAGCGGGTAGTCGGCCGGAATGGTGAGCTCCAGCTTGACCTCGGCGCTCTTGCCGGCGGCCAGGCTGCCCAGCTCCACCAGCAGGCCCTCCGGCTCGATCCGCGCCTGGCCCTGCGTGGTCTGCGGTGCGCCGGCTGCCAGCGCCGGGTTGAGCGGATTGCAGATCACCACGTTGGACAGCGGGCTGGCGCCGGTGTTGCGCACCAGCAGGCGCTGGGTGATGGTCTGGCCCGGGGTCACCAGGAACTGGGGGCTTTCGGCGCGCCACTCCAGCGCCGACCCCCTCTCCGGCGCGAAGCCGGGGGTCGGCGCGGCCCAGCAGAGCGCCGCGCCGGGACGCACGGTCAAGGTGGCGGCCGGCGCAGCGCGGG
>JACSRL010000532.1 GCA_014879765.1 Anaerolinea sp.
GTGTGAGGCAACTACGTCTCGCTTGGTTTGCCTTACCTCGGTCGAGAACCGAGCACTCTAAACTCAAGTCATATATACCTTTCGAAAATTGGATCGGCTGGCTTAGGGTGAGAGTCGTTGTGTCCACGATTTGAAGCGAAGGGTTGAAATACCTACCGGCGACATAGGCCCGTGGCAGGTAAGGATGGACCGTGATCTTATTTGCCTCCCATGGTATATTGATCGCGCCCTGTGTCAGCGTCTGAGTGTTGATGGTCGTAATGCGGTAGGCGTCGGCAACGCTTATCAATGCGTAGCTGCCATCAGAAGTAAAGGCGATGTCCAAGGGAGAGATAATGGGCAGGACAGCGGCAATGTGATAGTCGTCAGTGTCGATCACAACGATGTTGTGGCTAGAAGAACAACTGACATAAACCTGACTACCGTCAGGTGTGATTGCTACATTCGTTGGAGCGTTGCAGCCAGACACGCCCAGATCGATGATATCGAGGACAGTGTATAACACAGTATCTACCAACATCAACCTGTTTTCTGACAAGGTGATATAGGCGATCTCGCCGCTGTGTGCTGTGGTGTTGAGCAACGCCGTGTTGCGCACGGTGGGCTGGGAAGTTGAGACCGCCTCGACCGTGGATTGTCCGACAGCGCCGATGGAGGCTGCGGCTGGAACTTCGACGAAGGCATCGAAAAAGATGCTTTCTCCATCCGCCAGGGTGCCAGTCTGGCTGATGGAGAGCGTGGTGGGCCAGTCGCTGTCGGGCGACACAGCAAGCTCAAAGCTGTCCGGGCTGCCGCTGCGGTTGGTCAGGCGTATCTGGTATTTGACAACAGCGCCGCGCTTGCCAATGCCGCTCTGCTCCGGCGGCGCCAACAACACCCCGGTCGGATAGGTGTAGCGAATCGCCAGGCTGTCGTTCACGAAGGCGGCATAGTCAAGGCCATCGGTACCGTTAGCGTTCTCGAGACCAAAGTAGGCCGGGCCGTAAGAGCTGGTTATCTGTTTGTACTGGGCCTGGATGTTGCCGTTGGGATAAAGAATCACCTGCAAGGTGATTGGATTGCCATAGGGGCTATACAGGTAGGTGAACTGCACGACCAGACGCGTGGGGTTGCTGAACAATTGGTAGTGTACCCGCGAGGCCATGCCATAGTTGATCAGTCTTGTATCGCCGCCATAAAGCAGGATGACATTGTTAGGGTCTGACGGGTGTGGGGGTGAATAGGCGACGACGCTGCCAAAGCCATTGCCAAAGCTAATGTAGCCGTTGCTGCCGACATACAGTTGGCTGTAGCTAACCCCATAAAATTTGAAGTTAAAGCCGATGGGAATCGGGCCGGCAAAGCCGTTGTCGTAGTCATTCCAGCCGGTCACCAGCGTACCGGTCTCTGCGATCTCCTCCCAGGAGTAGACAGGGCCGCCTGGCTCGTTGGAGTCTTTGAAGGTGTAGCCGAAATCATCAGGGCCGCCTGTCCGCAGGGCAGGTGCGGCCTCGACTGGCGAAGCCGGCGCCAGGCTGGCCAACGCCAGCAGCCCCAGCACAGCGACGATACTCCACACGACCACGCGCGCCACTGACGCTGCGCCGCACGGTCTCCTTCCACCGAGAATGTGCCACATGGTTGCCTCCTCTGCCAATTGCATCGTTCCTGACCGCCGGCCGGAAGTGAGCAAGAGCCTTGCCGACATCTTGCTCCTTCCTGCACAAGACAGGGCGATCATACCACAGCTTGCTGGGATCAACAAGCCATTCCCCACGGGTTTGACAGTCTATCCGGCGGTTTGTATAATCCGGGCGTTGTGCGTAATCCGTAACCCGTAATGCGTAACCCGAAACCCGCGCTGATGGGAAGCATCGGCATGGCAGTCGAGCCCTACTTCAAGCATCACGTTTCACCCCTGCGGGTCACGCGTCACGCCTCACGTTTCACGCATCACGCATCACAGGAGACATCTCGTGCCCCGACCAGTCACCCTCTTCAGCGGCCAATGGGCCGACCTGCCCTTCGATACTTTCTGCCAGAAGGCCGCCTCCTTCGGCTACGACGGCGTGGAGATCGCCTGCTCGGGCGACCACTTCGAGGTGGACAAGGCGCTGGAACAGGACGGCTACCTCCAGAGCCGCTGGGATATCCTCGACCAGCATGGCCTGCGCTGCTTTGCCATCAGCAATCATCTGGTGGGCCAGTGTGTGGCCGACCGCATCGACGAACGCCATGCGGCCATCCTGCCGGCGCGCCTCTATGGCGACGGGCGGGAGGATGGCGTGCGCGCCCGCGCGGCCGAGGAGATGAAGAACACCGCGCGCGTCGCGGCCAGCTTTGGCGTGCCGGTGGTGACCGGCTTCACCGGCTCCCCCATCTGGCACATGGTCTATTCCTTCCCGCCCAACCCGGCCGATTTTCTGGCCAGGGGGCTGGCGCTCTTTGCTGGGCTGTGGACGCCGATTCTTGACGTGTTCCAGGAGTCGGGGGTCAGGTTTGCGCTGGAGGTACACCCCACCGAGATCGCCTTCGACACGGCCAGCGCCGAGAACGCGCTCAACGCGTTGGGCGGCCACCCGGCCTTTGGCTTCAACTATGATCCCAGCCACTTCGTCTACCAGAACGTGGACTACATCGGCTTCCTGCGCAAGTTCGCCGACCGCATCTTCCACGTCCACATGAAGGATGCCTACCGCGCGTCGCACCCCACCGAGGCGGGCGTCTTTGGCGGCCACCTGGAGTTCGGCGACCACCGCCGCGCCTGGGATTTCCGCTCGCTGGGCCGCGGCTCCGTCGACTTCGAGGAGATCATCCGTGTCCTGAACGACATCGGCTATCAAGGCCCGCTGTCGGTGGAGTGGGAGGACAGCAAGATGGACCGCGAACACGGCGCAGCCGAAGCATGCGCCTTCGTCCGGCGGCTAGACTTCCCCCCCTCGGCCGTGGCCTTCGACGCGGCCTTTGCAGCCAAACGATGAGTGAGGCGTGAAACGTGGAACGTGAAGCGTGTTACGTGAAGCGTGACGAGTGATGCGTGTTACGTGAAGCGTGAAGCGTGATGCGTGATGCGTGAAGCGTGACGAGTGATGCGTGTTACGTGAAGCGTGACGAGTGACGCGTGTTACTTGATGCACCAAACAATCGTTCTACGAACACAAATCACACGAGCACATTCACGTTTCACGTTTCACGTTTCACGTTCCACGTTCCACGTTTCACTGAAAGGGACACCCATGAGCGAAACTTCCTTCACCGCCATGGCAGCCGCGGCCGGCGATGGCGGCCAGGCGCCGCACATCGGCGTGGGCCTGCTGGGCTATGCCTTTATGGGCAAGGCGCACAGCAACGCCCTGAAAAAGCTTCCCTACATGCTCTATCCACCGGTGGCCATCCCTGAGTTGACGGCCATCGCCGGCCGCAACGCGGCGGCCGTGGAGGAGGCTGCCCGCCGCTTTGGCTACCGCAAGGCCTACACCGACTGGCGCGCGCTGGTCGAGGATCCCGACGTACACCTGCTGGACAACGTCGGCCCCAACAACCTGCACGCCGCGCCGTCGATCCTGGCTGCGCAGTTGGGCAAGCACGTGCTGTGCGAGAAGCCGCTGGCCCGCAACGCCGCCGAGGCCAAAGCCATGTGGGACGCGGTCGAACAGGCTGGCGTCAAGCACATGACCGCCTTCAACTACCGCTTCGTGCCGGCCGTGCGCATGATCCGCGAGCTGATCGACCAGGGCGCGCTGGGCCGCATCTACCACTGGCGCGCGGCCTATCTGCAAGAGTGGATCATGCCCCACTACGGCACGCCCATCATCTGGCGGCTGGAGAAGGAGACGGCCGGCAGCGGCGCGCTGGGCGATCTGGGCGCGCACATCATCGACCTGGCCCATTACCTGGTGGGCGGCATCAAGAGCGTCTCCGCCCTGACCAAGACCTTCATCCAGCAGCGCGACCGGGACGACGGCGGCAGCGGCGCCGTGGACGTGGACGATGCCTTCGCCGCGGCCGTGGAGTTCGAGAACGGCGCCATCGGCACGCTGGAGAGCACCCGCTTCGCCGCCGGCCGCAAGAACTACAACAGCTTCGAGATCAACGCCGAGAAGGGCTCGGTGCGCTTCAACCTGGAGCGCATGAACGAGGCCGAGGTCTTCTGGGTGGGCGAGGAGCCCAAGGCCACCCAGGGCTGGCACAACGTGCTGGTCAGCGAAAGCCATCACCCCTGGTGGCAGCACTGGTGGCCGCAGGGGCACATCATCGGCTGGGAGCACACCTTCATCCACGAGATCAACCACCTGCTGGACGCCATCGTCAACGACCAACCGGTCGGCCCCCACGGCGCCACCTTCGAGGACGGCTACCGCTGCGCCCTGGTCTGCGACGCCATCGTCGAATCCGCGCAAAGCGGCCGGCGCGTGGACATCGGGTATTGAGCGGGCGTGGAACGTGACGAGTGATGAGTGAAACGTGAAACGTGATGCGTGATACGTGGTATTATGTAACGTATATGTATTAGCGTAACTCGTAACGAGTAACCCGTAACTCAGAAAAGTATCCCGCAATTCCGGTCACGTTTCACGTTTCACGCAACACAGAACACCATCGCCCGAACACGCTTCCGGGTTACGAATTACGGGTTACGAGTTACGGACCACACACCATTCTGCATCCAGAGATAATCCTTATGACCCGCCCCTTCCTCCCCCAACCCCACGACAAGTTCACCTTCGGCCTGTGGACTGTAGGCAACGTTGGCCGCGATCCCTTCGGCGACCCGGTGCGCTGGGCCATGTCGCCGGTTGAGATCGTACACCTGCTGGCCGAAGTCGGCGCGTATGGCGTCAACTTCCACGACAACGACCTGGCGCCCATCGACGCCAGCCCGGCCGAGCGCGACCGCATCGTCCGCAGCTTCCGCCAGGCGCTGGAGGACACCGGGCTGGTGGTGCCCATGGCCACCACCAACCTGTTCACCGATCCGGCCTTCAAGGATGGCGCGTTCACGGCCAACGATCCCAACGTGCGCGCCTATGCCTTGCAGAAGACCATGCAGGCCATCGACCTGGGCGTCGAGCTGGGCGCCCAGGTCTACGTCTTCTGGGGCGGCCGCGAGGGGGTCGAGACCGACGCGGCCAAGAACCCGGTGACTGCCATCCAGCGCACCCGCGAGGCCATGAATTTCCTCTGCGAGTACGTCCAGGATCAGGGCTACGACCTGCGTTTTGCCCTGGAGGCCAAGCCCAACGAGCCGCGGGGCGACATCTACAACGCCACCACCGGCAACATGCTGGCCTTCATCGCCACCCTGGAGCACCCGGAGATGGTGGGGGTCAACCCGGAGGTGGCCCACGAGCAGATGGCCGGCCTCAATTTCCTGCACCACGTGGCCCAGGCCTGGGAGGCCGGCAAGCTCTTCCACATCGACCTGAACGACCAGGCCTTTGGCCGCTACGACCAGGACTACCGCTTCGGCGCGGTCAACCTCAAGTCGGCCTTTTTCCTGGTCAAGTTCCTGGAGGATGTGGGCTACGACGGCAGCCGGCACTTCGACGCGCACGCCTATCGCACCGAGGATCGGGAGGGGGTCAAGGACTTCGCGCGCGGCTGCATGCGCAGCTACCTGATCCTCAAGGAGAAGGCCGCGCAGTGGAACGCCGACCGGGAGATCCAGGCCCTGCTGGCCGAGATCAACGCCGACGACGGCAGCACCGACGCGTGGAAGGGTGCGTACAGCCGGGCCAAGGCCAACGCGCTCAAGGCCGCCAGCTTCGACCGCCAGGCCCTCGGCGCGCGCGGCCTGGGCTACGAACGGCTGGACCAGTTGACGGTGGAGCTGTTGCTGGGTGTGCGATAGGTTGGTAAAAAGGTAGGTCGATAAACCGGCCTCGTCCGCATCTGAGGATGCGGACTCCGCGACACGAAACATCCCCACCGCGGAGTTCGCATCCCCCGATGCGGACTCCGCGACA
>JACSRL010000080.1 GCA_014879765.1 Anaerolinea sp.
GACGTCGTCACGCTGCGGATAGTCGTCGCGCGCGTGGCCGCCGCGGCTCTCGGTCCGGTTCAGCGCGGCCAGCGTCGTCACCTCGGCCAGATCCAGCATGTTCCTCATCTCCCATGCTTCCAGCAGGTCGGTGTTGAAACGCTTGCCGCGGTCGGACACATAGACGTGGGCAAACTGCTTCTTCAGCTCGCGCACCTTCTCCAACGCCTCGCTCAGCAGTTGGTCGGTGCGGAAGACGCCCACGTTCATCATCATCACTTCCTGCATGGCCTTGCGCAGCTTGGCCGCCGGGATGCCCTGGGGATTGGCCATCAACTGCGCCAGCTCAGCCTGCACGTGAGCCTCCGGGTTCTCCGGCAGCGGCGGCAGCTCCACCTGGTTGCAGTACTCGGCCATGGCGATGCCGCCCCGTTTGCCGAAGACCACCAGGTCCACCAGCGAGTTGGTGCCCAGCCGGTTGGCGCCGTGTACGCTGACGCAGGCCACCTCGCCGGCGGCAAAGCCGCCCGGCAGCGGCGTGTTGGCCGCGTCCACCAGGATGCGGCCGTCCACATCGGTGGGGATGCCGCCCATGGCATAGTGCGCCGTGGGCTGGATCGGCATCGGCTGCGTGACCGGGTCCACGCCCAGATAGGTGCGACAGAAGTCGGCGATGTCCGGCAGCTTCTTCTCGATGTCGGCCGCGGTGATGGAGCGCGGCGAGCCATCGGGGTTGGTCTTGCCATCCTCTGCCAGGTACTTGTTCACCACCTCCGGCCGCACGTCCAGGTAGACATAGTCCTGGCCATCGATGCCGCGGCCCTCGGCGATCTCCAGATAGATGGCGCGCGAGATCACGTCGCGGCTGGCCAGGTCCTTGATGGTCGGCGCATACTTGAGCATGAAGCGCTCGCCCTGGCCGTTGATCAAGACGCCGCCCTCGCCGCGCACCCCCTCGGTGATGAGGATGCCCATCTTGTAGATGCCGGTGGGGTGGAACTGGAAGAACTCCATGTCCTCCAGCGGGTAGCCCTTGCGCAGCAGCACGGCCGGCGCGTCGCCGGTCAGCGAATGCGCGTTGGAGGTGATGTTCCACAGCCGGCCCCAGCCGCCGGTGGCGAAGAAGACCGCCTTGCTGTGGAAGACGTGCAGCTCGCCGCTGTCGATGTGATAGGCGACGATGCCGGCCACCCGTCCCTCGCTGATCAGCAGGTCCATGAACTGGAACTCGTCGAAGAACTGCACATCCTGCTTGATGCACTGCTGATAGAGGGTCTGCAAGATCATGTGGCCGGTGCGGTCAGCCGCGTGGGCCGCGCGACGCACCGGCTGCTTGGTGACATTGTTGGTGTGGCCGCCGAAGGGGCGCTGTGAGATCTTGCCGTCGGGCGTGCGGTCGAAGGGCAGGCCCATGTGCTCCAGCTCCAGCACGATGCCCACCGCGTCCTTGCACATGATGTCAGCCGCGTCCTGGTCCACCAGGTAGTCGCCGCCCTTGACCGTGTCGAAGGCGTGCCATTCCCAGTGGTCTTCCTCCAGGTTGCCCAAGGCCGCGCCGATGCCGCCCTGGGCCGCGCCGGTGTGGGAGCGGGTGGGGTAGAGCTTGCTGACCACCGCCACGTTGGCGTTCTTGGAAGCGTACAGCGCGGCCATCAGCCCGGCGCCGCCCGCGCCGATGATCACCGCGTCAAATTTGTGGTAGTTCATGGATGGGCGCCTTTCTAGCGGGTGAACACTGCGGCGACAGTGTTCAGCGCAGTGGTGGAGGTGTCGGGGTCAAAGGTGAAGATGACCGTCGCGCCCATCAGGATGAAGATCACCGTCAGCACGTAAAGCGCTGCCTTCAGGGTCAGATTCCAGCCGCGGCTGTGAATGTAGTCATCGATCACCCAGCGCGTGCCGTTGACGCCGTGGGTGATGGCGAAGAGCAGCAGCGCCAGATCATAGACCTGGACCAGGGGGCTGGCCCAGCGGCCCACCACGAAGCGGTAGTCGATCGCGTCCACGCCATACCAGACGTGCATGATCAGCAGGTGCAACACGGCCACCAGCAGCAGCACCGCGCCGCTGACGCGCATGAAATACCAGGAAAACGCCTCGAACCGGTTGGGGCTGCCATACTTGAGACGAGAAATAGCTGACATGACGCTCATCCTCCCACAAGCTGGCTCAGCGCCAGATGGACGCCGAAGATGGGGGCCACGGTGATGATGGCCGTCGGGATGAAGAAGACCAACGTCACCACGACCACCAGCCGGAACAGGGTGCGCTGCATCTTCAGATTGGAGAACTTCCCCGGCCAGAAGTCCACCAGGATGATGCGCACGCCGTTGAAGGCATGGAAGAACACGCCAAACAGCAGCGCCATCACGAAGACCTTGGCCGGGGCCGAGTGGTAGATGAAGAGGAAGAACTCGAAGATATCCTCGCCCACCCCGACCAGGAAGATGTCGAGGATGTGGAGGAAGAGGAAGAGAACGATGCCAAGGCCGCCTGCCCGGTGCAACAGCCAGGCGTAGTGCCCGTCTTTGCCGCGGTAGGTGATGCCTTGCCAGATGGAAGCCACAGCGCTTGCCATGCACGACTCCTTTCGATGAAAGGCTCACACAGGGTGTGAGCGAGGCACAACAGGGCGGCGTCCCCGTGCGCCGGCCCTCAGCGAGTTAATTGTGACGCAGCGCGCATTATAGCGCCCGCCATATGAAAAGTCAAGTACAAACGCTGGACTTAGCCCACGGTTGGCCCAAGGTTGCCAACTTTCGGAAAAGTTGGCAACCTTCGTCAACCCGGCGCGCGGCGCTTGGAAATCGGGCAACTTGCCGTTATACTACATCAGGAGCATTGAACCACCGCCATGAGAGCAAGCCCATGACTGAACAGATCTTCGTCGGCCGCCAGCGCGAGCTGGCTCTGTTGGATGCTCATCTGGCGCGCGCCCTGAACGGCCAGGGCCACATCGTCCTGTTGCAGGGGGAGGCCGGCCTGGGCAAGACGGCCCTGGTGCAGGAATTCGCGGCCCGAGCTCAGGCGCAATATCCCAACCTGCTGGTGGCCGTGGGCGACTGCAGCGCCCAGACCGGCGCGGGCGAGCCCTACCTGCCCTTCCGCGAGGCCATCGGCCTGCTGACCGGCGACTTCGATGCCAAGCTGGCCCAGGGGCGCATCACCGTCGAAAACGTCAGCCGGCTCAAAAAGACGCTGGCCTACTCCGGCCTGGTGCTGCTGGAGGTGGCCCCCGATCTGGTCGAGCTGCTGGTGCCGGGCGGCGCGCTGATCTCCAAGGCCGGGGTCAAGCTGGGCGGCAAGCTGGGCAAGGCTATCGTCGGCCAGACCTCCGTCTCCTCCGATCTCAAGGCCATCACCAGCTCCAGGAACGCGCTGCTGGAGGCGGGCAAAACGCCGCTGGATCAGGAGCACATCTTCGAGCAGTGCAGCAGCTTCCTGATCAAGCTGGCCGCCAAACAGCCGCTGCTGATCGCGTTGGACGACCTGCAGTGGGCCGACGCCTCCTCCCTGACCCTGCTCTATCATCTGGCGCGGCGCATCGGGGGCAACCAAATCCTGGTGGTCGGCGCCTATCGGCCGGAGGAGCTGAGCCAGGGCCGGGCCGGGGAGCGTCACCCGCTGGAAAAGGTCGAGGCGGAGCTGGCCCGCCTGCTGGGCGAAGTCACCATCGAACTGGAGCGCGCCGACGCCGCCCAGGGCCGCTGGTTCGTCGACGCCTACGTCGACAGCGAGGCCAACCGGCTGGGCGAGACCTTCCGCAACGCGCTGGCGCGCCACACCGAGGGCCACCCCCTCTTCGTGGTCGAACTGTTGCACGACCTGCAAGCGCGCGGCGACCTGGTCAAAGATGTCGCCGGCCGGTGGACCGAGTCCCCCTCGCTCAACTGGAACCGGCTGCCGGCCCGCATGGAAGGAGTCGTGCGCGACCGGGTCAACCGGCTGGACCGCGAGCAGCGCGAGACGTTGGCAGTGGCCAGCGTCGCCGGGCAGCGCTTCATCGCCGAGCTGGTGGCCGAGCTGCGCGGCATCGAGGCGCGCGCCATGGTGCGTCTGTTGAGCGACGAGCTGGGCCGGCGCCAGCGGCTGGTCGAAGCCGAGGGGCTGGAGCGCATCGGGTCCCGGCGTCTCTCCTCCTACCGCTTTTTTCATCAGCTCTACCAGAGCTACATCTATGGACAGTTGGACGAGGTGGAGCGGGCCTACCTGCACGAGGACGTGGCCGCCGCCCTGGAGACGCTCTATGCCGGCTACCTGGACCAGGTGGCCGTACAACTGGCCTGGCATTTCGACCAGGCCGGCCGCTCTGACCGCGCCGTGCCCTACCTGCGCCAGGCCGGCGCGCTGGCGGCCGCCAGCTACGCCCACGCCGAGGCTTTGCAACATTTCAGCCGCGGCCTGGAGCTGACCCCACCCGGCGACCTGCCGGCGCGCGCCGCACTGCTGCTGGACCGCGAGGCAATCCTCAATTGGATGGGCGATCGCCCCCGCCAGGCGCTGGACCTGCAGGCTCTGAAGGAGCTGGCGCAGCGCCTGGGCGACCGGCAGATCGACGCCGAGGTCAGCTTGCGCCAGGCCAACTATCACCGGATGACCGGCGATCTGCCGGCCGCGCTGGCAGAGGTGGAGGCCGCCATCGCCGCGGCCGCGGCGTCGGGCGCCTCGGCCATCGAAACGCGCGGCTACGCCCTGTGGGGCCGCATCCTCATCCACCAGGGCCACTACGGCGACGCGCAGGAGTGGCTGGCCATGGCCATCGACCTGGCGCGGCAGGCGAACGATCGGCCAACCTGGGCGCAAAGCACCTATGATCTGGGCGTGACCCACTACTACCAGGATGATTTCGGCCCGGCCGAGGAGTGCGTGGCCCAGGCGCGCGCGCTGTACGCGCAGGTGTCTGACCTGAAAGGGGAGGTCAGCGCCGGCTACATGGAGGCCACGATCCTCAAGCAATCGGGCCAGTATCAGCGGGCGCTGGATCAGTTCGACAAAAGCCTGGCCGTGGCGCGGCGGGGCGGCTGGCGCCAGGGAGAGATGCAGATCCTGGCCACCCTGGGCAACACCTACCTCCACCTGGGCGACTACGAGGCGACGCGGCGCTGCCACGAGCAGGCCCTGGCCGGCTGCCGCGCCATGAACGACCGCGAGGGGGAAGCGGCCAGCCTGGACGTGCTGGGGCTGGCCGCCGCCGATCTGGGAGATCTGGGCCGCGCGTTACAATCCTACCAGCAGGCGCTGGACATCCAGCGGGCCATCGGCTATCGCCGCGGGCAGGGCTACACCCTGACCCACCTGGGCCATGTCCTCCTGCGCCGCGGCCAGCCCGCGCAGGCTGGCGAGGCCTTTCAGCAGGCGCTGGCCATTCGCCGCGAGCTCTCCAGCACCAGCGGCGCCTGGATCGACGATCTGGCCGGCCTGGCGTTGTCCGCCCTGGCGCAGGGCCAGCCGGCCGAGGCCGGCCGGCTGGCCGGCGAGTGTCTCTCCTGGATCGAAAGCCACGGCCTCACCGGCATCGAGTCGCCGGTGCAGGTCTACCTGGCCTGTTTCCAGGCGCTGCACGCCGGCGATCCGCCGCGGGCGATCCGGGCGCTGGACGCGGGCCACCGCCACCTGATGCAGTTAGCCGCGGCCATCGACGATCCGCAGCTCAGCCGCGCACTGCTTGAGGATGTCCCGATCCACCGCGAGCTGATCGCCGTCTGGCAACGCCTGGCGGCCTGAGAAAGCAGTTGGGCGTCGAGTTGAGGCTTTAGCGGGTTTGGCCCACGCGAGAGGCGGACACGTTGACCTGGCTAAAGCCTCGACTCCGTGTGTATCGAGTTCAAATTTGGAATTGCTGATAGTACTAAAGTACTATTGACAGAGGTACAGGCGGTATGATATACTCGCCAGCAATGGATCGGGACAAACCAGACGGGCAGGTGTCAGTGGATTAGCTGCGCGGCAACTTGTGGTCGT
>JACSRL010000486.1 GCA_014879765.1 Anaerolinea sp.
GTTGGCGTTGTGCCGGCGATAGTAGTCATCCATCGCCTGCAAGACCGCCAGCGGCTTCTGCGAGGTGGCCGCGTTGTCCAGATAGACCAGCGGCTTGCCGTTGATCTCCCGCTGCAAGATGGGGAAATCAGCGCGGATAGCTTCGATGTTTCTCACAGTAGTTGCTCACGAGAGACCTAAAGCGTGCCTGAAGGCTTGGGAAGGCGCCGCTGCCCGGCGGCGTCGGGCGCTTTGGCCGCGACTCCGAAGGCTCGGTCTGAATTGGCGCCTGCTGGCTATCTTGCGATGGGCGCGCCCACCAGGTTGCCCCATTCGGTCCAACTGCCATCGTAGTTGCGCACGTTGGGATAGCCCAGCAGGTAGGTCAGCACAAACCAGGTGTGGCTGGAGCGTTCGCCGATGCGGCAGTAGGCCACCACATCGTCGTCGGGCCGCAGGCCCTGCTCCTGCTCGTAGATGGCGCGCAGCTCCTCGGCGCTCTTGAAGACGCCGTCGGCGTTGACCGCCTTGGCCCAGGGCACGTTTCTGGCGCCGGGGATGTGGCCGCCGCGCAGCGCGCCCTCCTGCGGATAGTTGGCCATGTGCAGCAGCTCGCCGCTGTACTCGGCCGGCGAGCGCACATCGACCAGGGGGCGGCCAGCCTGCACGTGGGCCAGCACCTGATCGCGCAGCGCGCGAATCTTGTAGTCGGCCCGCGCCTGGGCGCGATAGCTGGTGCGTGGGTAGGTGGGCTGTTCCTTGGTCATCGGCCGGCCCTCAGCTTCCCATTTGGCGCGGCCGCCGTCCATCACCCGGGCGTCGGCGTGGCCAAAGAGCTGGAAGACCCAGAAGGCATAGGTCGCCCACCAGTTGTTCTTGTCGCCGTAGAAGACCACGGTGGTCTCCTTGCTGATGCCGTTGATCGCCATCAACACGTCGAAGTCGGCGCGGCTCAGATAGTCGCGGCGCACCGCGTCGTTCAGATCCTTTTGCCAGTCGATCTGCACGGCGCCGGGGATGTGTCCCTGGTAGTAGAGCAGAATGTCCTCGTTGGACTCGACGATGCGCACCGTGGGATCGTTCAGATGTTCGGCCACCCATTGAGTGGAGACCAGAACCTCAGGATGGGCATATCCTGTCATCGGGAAAAACTCCTTGCTGATGTCACGTCAATCGGCGCCAGGCGTTTGCACGCCCACGCGCGCACGCCTGGCACGATTGACCCAGCACTAGCCAATGATCTTGCGTGCGATGATCTGTTCCAGCTTGCGCCGCACCGCTTCCACAGGAACGCGGTTGAGCACTTCCTCGAAAAAGCCGGTAACGATCATCTGTTCGGCCTGGTACTGGCTCAGGCCGCGCGCCATCAGGTAGAAGAGATATTCCGGCTCGATCTTGCTGACGGTGGCGCCGTGGGTGCAGCGCACATCGTCGGCCTCGATCTCCAGGCCGGGGATGCTGTCGGCGCGGGCGCGCCGGTCCAGCACCAGATTCTCGTTCTTCTGGTAGGCGTCGGTCTTCTGCGCGTGGGGCCAGACCTTGATGCTGCCTGAATAGACCGAGCGCGAGCGGCCGCGCAGCGCGCCCTTGAACAGCAGGTCGCTGGTGCAGTGATCCGATTTGTGGTTCTGCATGGTGTGGTGGTCCAGGTGCTGCCGGCCGCTGGGGAAGTAGAAGCCCAGCAGCTCGCCGTGGCCGCCTGGCGCCAGCAACTGCATCTCCAGGTTGATCTTGCTCAGCCGGCTGCCCCAGGAGCTGGTCATCCAGTTGATCTGGGCATCGCGCCGCATCTGCGCCTGCTGGGTGCTGAAGTGCCAGGTGTTGGTGTTCCAGTCCTGGCTGTGCAGATAGCGCACCACCGCGCCGTCCTGGGCGAAGATCTCCACCGCGCCGCTGTGAAAGGCCGCGCCCTCGCCCTGGCTGACCATCTCGTCGATGTAGGTGACCTGCGAGTTCTCCTCGGCGATGATCAGCGTGTGGGCAAAGTCAGCCTGGTCGCCGCTGACCGCGGTGATGCCGTAGAGCGGCGCCTCGATCTGCACGTTGCGCGGCACGTAGAGCACTGCGCCGCCGGTGACCAGCGCCGCATGCAGCGCGGTGAACTTGTTGGCGTCCACCGCCACGTTGTCGGTCATGAAATAGCGTTGGATCAGCTCCGGATGCTGGCGCATGGCCGTGTCCAGGTCGGTGAAGATCACCCCCTTGGCGGCCAGCTCGTTGCTCAGCTCATGGAAGCGCACCGCGCCATCCTCTGTGACCAGCGCGCCGCCGGCCGCGTCGATGGATTCCATCTCCTCGCGCAGATAGGCGGGCAGGTCAGCTCGGTCGCCGCGCGCGGCTTCGGCCTGCGTGGGCAGCCGGAAATCATCCAGCGCCAGGCCGGTCAGCCGGGTGCGCCGCCATTCCTCGTCGTTGGCCGTGGGCCAGGCGATCTCCTCGAAAAAGCGCCAGGCGCGGCGGCGCAGATCCAAAAACCACTCCGGCTCGCGCCGCTGGGTCGAAAGATCCTCGACGCCAGCCAGGTTCAAGCCAACCTCTGGTAGAAGCATTGTTTTGACGGTCATTTTTTACCTATCCGATACTGCCTTCCATCTGCAACTGGATCAGGCGGTTCATCTCGACGGCGTATTCCATGGGCAGCTCCTTGACCATCGGCTCGATGAAGCCGCTGACGATCATGGTGGCCGCCTCTTCCTCGCCCAGGCCGCGGCTCATCAGATAGAAGAGCTGCTCCTCGTTGACCTTGCTGACGCTGGCCTCGTGGCCCACCTGCACGTCCTGCTCGTCGATCTCGATGTAGGGATAGGTGTCGGAGCGGCTGTGGTCATCCAGCAGCAGCGCATCGCACACCACCGTCGACTTGGAGCCGGTCGCGCCCTTGGCCACCTTGAGCAGGCCGCGATAGCTGGCCCGGCCGCCGTTCTTGCTGATCGATTTGGAGATGATCTTGGAGGAGGTGTTGGGCGCGCCGTGTACCACCTTGCCGCCCGCGTCCAGCGTCTGGCCGCGGCCGGCAAAGGCGATGGAGAGGATCTCGCCGTGCGCCTTGGGGCCCATCATGTAGACCGCCGGGTACTTCATGGTGACCTTGGACCCCAGGTTGGCGTCAACCCACTCCATGGTGGCGCCCTTGTCGGCGCGGGCCCGCTTGGTCACCAGGTTGTAGACGTTGTTGGACCAGTTCTGGATGGTGGTGTAGCGGCAACGGCCCCCGTCCTTGATGATGATCTCCACCACGGCGCTGTGCAGCGAATCCGAGGCGTAGATGGGCGCGGTGCAGCCTTCGACGTAGTGGACGCTGGCGCCCTCTTCGACGATGATCAGTGTGCGCTCGAACTGCCCCATGTTTTGGGCGTTGATGCGGAAATAGGCCTGCAAGGGGATGTCCACCTGGACCCCCTTGGGCACATAGAGAAAGCTGCCCCCTGACCAGACGGCCGAGTTCAGCGCGGCGAATTTGTTGTCCGAGGGGGGAATGATCGAGCCGAAGTACTCCTTGAAGACATCTTCATGCTCGCGCAGGCCGCTGTCGGTGTCCAGGAAGATCACGCCCAGCTTGGTCCACTGCTCTTGCAGCGAATGGTAGACCACCTCAGACTCGTACTGCGCGCCCACGCCGGCCAGGAATTTGCGTTCGGCCTCGGGGATGCCCAGCCGGTCGAAGGTGTCTTTGATGCTGGCTGGGATGTCGTCCCAGCTTTTGCCCTGCTTCTCGGTGGGCTTGATGTAGTAATAGATGTCGTCGAAGTCGATGCCGCTGAGGTCGGCGCCCCAGGTCGGCATCGGCTTGGACAGGAAGATGTCCAACGAGCGGTGGCGGAACTCGCGCATCCAGTCAGGCTCGTTTTTCATGTCGCACATCTGGTCGATCACTTCATGGTTCAAGCCCTTGCGCGCCTTGAAGACGTACTCCTCCGGCTTGCTGAAGCCGTATTGATAGTCGTCTTTGACGCCCGACAGGGCCTCACGATCACTTGCAGTTGCCATACGATCCTCCTAACTTACGCCTTTACCAGCTCAGCCTCGCCGAACTCGTCCTTGACCCACTGATAGCCCTTGGCTTCCAGCTCATGGGCCAGCTCAGCGCCGCCGCTGATGACGATGCGGCCATCGAAGAAGACGTGAACGAAATCGGGTTGCACGTAGTTCAGGATGCGCTGATAGTGGGTGATCAGCAGAATGCCCAGCCCTGGCCCGGCCAGCTTGTTGACGCCGTCGGAAACCACCCGCAGCGCGTCGATGTCCAGGCCGCTGTCGGTCTCGTCCATGATCGCGATCTTGGGCTGGAGCATGGCCATCTGCAAGATCTCGACCCGCTTCTTCTCGCCGCCGCTGAAGCCCTCGTTGAGATAGCGCTTGGCAAAGCTGCGATCGACGTGGAACTCGTCCATCTTGGACAGCAGCTCGTTGCGGAACTCGCGCATGGGCATCAGGTTCGATCCCACCATGCCCGGCCGGTTGTTGTCGCTGACCATCGGTTGATCGGTGTAGCCGCGCACGTTGCTGACGGCCGTGCGCAGGAAGTTGGCCATGCTCACGCCGGGGACGGCCACCGGGTACTGGAAGGCCAGGAAGAGGCCCAGGCGGGCCCGCTCATTGGGCTCCATCTCCAGAATGCTCTCGCCGTCCAGCAGAATGTCGCCGCTGGTCACCTGGTAGTGCGGGTGGCCCATGATGGCGTTGGAGAGGGTGCTCTTGCCTGAGCCGTTGGGGCCCATCAGGGCATGCACTTCCCCCTGGCGGATGGTCAGGTTGACGCCTTTCAGAACCGCCTTCGCGCCGTCGTCGACGGTCGCGTGCAGGTCTTTAATCACTAGCTCGCTGGTCATGGTAGATCTCTGACTCCTTGTTTTGTGTTGGTACATAGCCGCTCGGGCCGGTCTGTGCGCAGCCACCGAGCCCTGACTGCCGCTCGGGCCGGTCTGTGCGCAGCCACCGAGCCCGCTGTTTCATCCACGGCTGTGCGTCAAGCGCATGGCCGTCTGTTGGAAAAGTGACCGCATGGTGTGCAAAAGTGACCTGGCTGCGGCCGATACCAGCTTTTTCTGCCCGCTCGGCCGCTTGCCAGGTCAGGGAGATGAAGCTGGCTTTCAACGCGGGGCCGGCGCCGCCGCTGGCCGGCAGCTCACCACAAACTGGCAGCTATTATGCCCATCTTGGATGCAATCGCCCAAAATCACATCGGCGTCCAACGCCAACGAGAAGGCGCTGCGCTCCATCTCGCACACATCGCGGTGTACCGAGGCCAGCTCGTGATAGGGGCAGTTGTACTCGCGCAGGATGAAGACACCCGCGTCCTGCTCCAGATCGACCCGAATGCCGCGCCGGTCCAGCAGCAGCGACAGCTCGCGCATCCGGTCGCCCATGGCCTCGCCTTTGATCTGGCGGCGATACTGGGCGGCCAGCTTGACGCCGACCCGGTTGAGCAGGTAGCGCAGCTTGTCGGTGCCCTCCGTCTCCAGCAGCTCACCGATCAGGTCCAGCGCCAGCTCATCGCTGTAGTAGGCAAAGATGCTGTGCGACCGCTCGGTGAGCTGATAGAGATTGCGCGGCCGGCCGACCCCCTGCCTTTCCTTGGACATGGCCACCAGCCCCTCGGTGGTCAGGCTGGCCAACTGCTGGCGCACCGCGGTGGCTGTCACGCCGGTGACATCTTCCAGCTCTTTGATGCTGGTGGGGCCGTTGCGCAGCAGGAATTCCAGGATCTGGCCTGCCGGGGTGGAAGTGTTTTGTAAGCTCAAGCCGGTCATAGATTCGCCTCGCGCTGTCAACCTTGGTCAAACAGTAAGTGAAGCGAAGTATAATGCCCACCTCTAATTTTGTCAAATTATCTTGCGAAAATTGCCGAAACGGTTCTTAGTAACTGCTCAGCCGGCGGGTGCGAACACGTTGATTGAGTAGGCCGCCGTATCGAAATCAACGTGTTC
>JACSRL010000236.1 GCA_014879765.1 Anaerolinea sp.
GGTCAGCGTCACCTTCCAGACGCCCACGGCCGTCAGCGGCCCACCGGCCTGCACGCCGGCCAGGGTGACGGCCGTGGGCGTCTGGAAGGTGACGCTGACCGGGCCATGCAGCGTGGTCGCGCCGCTGAACGCCACGTCCTCCAGCCAGTAGTAGTAGATCGATCCGGCGACCAGGTCAGCCTGATCCTGCCAGGTGTAGAGGAAGCCGCCCGGGCTGCCCGGCGACTGCGCGGGGATCAGCAGGTCGTTCAGCCGCCGCTCCGGCGCGGCCGGCGATGTGCTGCGGTAGAGGTTGAAGCCGCGATTGTCCAGCTCGCTGGCCGTCTCCCAGCTCACCAGCACCGCTTCGCCCTGCTGCGCCGCCTCGAAGCTGGCCAGCGCCACCGCCAGCGGCCGGGCGCCGGTGTGGATTGCGAAGGCGTCCATCATGCCCAGCGGCTGGTTGACGATCTGGCCGCTGGCGTTGACCACGATCAGGCTGCTCTGCGGCGCGGGCGTGGCGCTGTTGGGCAGCAGGCAGTCGCCCGTGTTGGCATCGTAGTCGTAGTGAACGATGTCGCAGTAGTTGCCGGCCGGCAGGCCGGTCTGGTAGGTGGTCGTGGCGGCCGAGCCGGTGCGGTTGATGGCTACGAAGCCCTTGTTGCCCAGCCCGAAGGCGATGTGGTCGCTGGGCGCGCCGCCGATGTTCTGCCAGTTTATCACCGGCTGGCCGGCGGTCGCCTGGCGGAACTTGACCAGGTTGGCGGTGGCGGTGCGCCGGTGCTCGCAGACCCATTTGCCGTTCTCGAAGATCGCTGAACAGTTGGCCGGCGTGTCGCCCGCGACCTGGCCCGTGCCGTAGACCGGCCGCGTGACCGCGTCCCGTCCGACGCCCCAGGTCGTTCCACCGTCGTTGGTGCTGGGCGGGCCCATGCTGTCGCCGCTGTTATTGGTGGAGCTGCTCTGCCAGTAGTAGCTGGACATCACCGACGGGTAGCCGTAGGGGTAGGCCAGGGCGAAGACGTTGGCCAGCACGTGCTCCTGGCCGTCGCGGTGATCCACGATGCACTCGCCGGGCGCCAGGCCGTGGCCGCGCTGGTTGTCGTGGTTGTCGGTGAAGACCTGGGCGAAGCGGGTGGGCAGCATGTCGTTCTGCGTGAAACGGTTCTGCAGGTCGCTCAGGCTGCCGCTGCACGCGTCGTCGAAGGCCGCGCCGATGGCGTAGGGGTAGGCGAACTCGGTCACGTCGCCGTTGGGGGTGTACTCCCAGTCGCGCACCCGCTCGCCGGCCGCGTCGATCATCTCCTGGAAGAGGTAGAAGTTGCCGGTCAGGCCGTCGAAGATCGCGGCGATGTCGTGGCTGGCCATGTGTTTGGCGCCGTCGACGCGGAAGCCCTTGACGCCGGCGTTGATCAGCGCCTGCAGGTAGCCGCGCAGCTCATTCTGCACGTCAGCCTTGCCGGTGTTCAGATCGGGCAGCCCGGAGAGCTTGCACTGCTGCACCTGCCGGCGGTCGGCGTAGTTGCTGATGGTGCAGTCGGGCGCGTGGAAGTCGTCGGCCTGGTACTGCGTCCCGTAGAAGCGGCTGGCGGCCGGGTTGGACTGGTACTGCGTGCCCGCGGTGCCGGCCGGCGGCGTGCCCACCTGGATGTCGGCCATGTGGTTGATCACCGCGTCCACGTAGATGTCGACCCCCAGCGCGTTGCAGGCGTTGACCATGCTGGTGAACTCGGCCCACGTGCCGCTGCGGCTGGTGAACTTGCTGGTGTCGTGCGTCACCGGCTGGTAGCGCACCCACCAGGGGAAATCGTTGTTCGCGCCGCCCCCCTGGTCGGCCGTGGGCACCAGGTGCTCGTTGGGGGGCGAGACCTGGACGGCCGTGTAGCCTTTATCGGCCAGGAAGGTGCATTCTTTCTGGATATCGGCCCAGCGCCACTCGAAGAGGTGGACAAAGACGCCGCCGGCCGGCGCCGGCCGCGGGTCGCCGGTCGGGATGACGGTGATCAGGCCATCGCCCTGGTCGTCGTCGCCGCTGCTGTTGATGTTGTACTGGTCGATCTTCCACTTCTTCTCCTCCCCGGCCCGCTGGCAGTAGGCGGTGAAGCCGTAGGTCCCCGGCCCCAGTGCGTTGAGCGTGGCCTGGGGGATGGTGGCCTTGAACTCATCGTCGTTGCCGTTCTGCACGTTCCAGGTCATGGCCACGTCGCTCCACGCCTGGCCGTACTGGCCCCAGTGTAAAAAGCAGGCGATGCCGGCCGGCGCGCCGGCCGGCTCGGTCACGCCGGCGTCGTAGACGCGCACGTAGACGTCGAAGCCGCTGGGCACAAACGCGCCCTGGTTGATCGCGTGCGACACCCCGCCGCGCGGCCACATCTTGCCCACCCAGTCGATGGTGCTGGGCGGCAGCGGCGGCGCCAGGGTCTGGGTCGAGACGAAGACCGCCGTGGTGCGCGCCGGGATGGTGAAGGTGTCGCTGGCGTCGTTGAAGGTCGCGCCGCCGGTGATCACCGGGTCGTCGTCCACGCCGTTGGTATGCAGCGGGTGCAGCGTGAAGCCGTTGGCGCCGGGGATGGTGACGCTCTGCGCCAGCGTGTTGGCGTTGAAGAAGACCAGGATGTTCTCCCAGTTGGGGTCCAGGTCGGGCGCCGGCTCGTCGGAGAGGCGCAGCACGATCAGCGCGTCCTGGGCGTTGCTGGTGTTGTAGTGCGCGGTGCGGGCGTTGATCTCGGCCTCGGTGGTCAGCCGGAAGAGGGGCGAGCTCTGGCGGATGCGCAGCGTCTCGCGCAGGTGGCTGGCGGCGAAGTTCATGTTGGCCGTGCTGGGGTCCAGGCCGGCGTTGGCCAGCAGCGGCCCCATGATCGGCCAGCGGCTGCTGTTGTCCCAGGCCGGCGGCAGCCCCTGGCCGAAGTTGTTGCTGCTCTTGTCCCACCAGACCTTGTTGAACCAGTCGCCCGAGTCGTAGCTGTTGCGGTCCAGCGATTTGGAGCGCAGGATATCGCTGCCCATCTGGAAGAAGGGGATGCCCTGCGCCAGGCCGATGATGCTCTGGCCCATGTTCTGGGCGCGCACGCGGTCGGCCATGGAGGTGGTGGGGATGCCGCTGCCGATCCAGCCGGGGTTGCCGCTGCCGTCGCCGTTGGGCAGCTTGAAGATGTTCTGGTCGAAGAGGGTCTCGTTGTCGTGCTTCTCGACGTAGTTGACCGCCTCCTGGGGATCGTCGGTGAAGGGTGCGCCCTGGCCGTTCCAGTCCGTGCCGCTGCCGCGCAGCGCCGAACGCAGGCGGTCGGTGGCGTTCCACAGGTCGCTTTGGTTGCGGTTGTTGTAGTTGTAGCCGTTCCAGTCGTAGCTCAGGCCGTTGATGAAGCCCTGTTTGCGGATGCCGGTGGGGTCTTCGCTGTAGCCGCCGTGGGCCGCGTCGCGGATGATGTCGTTGAAGAGGCCGATGCCCGCGCCGGTCATGTTGTACTTCTGGGCGTAGCAGTTGGGGCAGGTGGTCAGCCCCTTGTCCCTGGCCGAGCCGAAGTCCCAGCCCTCGCCGTAGAGGTAGATCTGGGGCGAGACGGCATTGACAGCCGTTTGCAGGTCGAGCATGTTCTGCCGCGTGTGGAAGTTCATCAGGTCGAAGCGGAAGCCGTCCACCTTGTAGTCGGTGGCGAAACGCACCACCGTGTCGACCATCAGCTTCTGCATCATCTCATACTCGGTGGCGGTGTCGTCGCAGCAGGAGGTGGTGTAGAGCACGCCGTTGGCGTCGTAGCGGTAGTAGTAGCCGGGCACGACCCGGTCCAGCACCGACTTGTCCCCCTGGCCGCTGGCCGCGGTGTGGTTGTAGACCACGTCCATGACGACGCGCAGCCCGTTCTGGTTGAGCGCCGACACCATGTCGCGGAACTCCAGGATGCGCTGGACGCCGTCGGGGTTGGTGCTGTAGGAGCCCTCGGGCAGGCCGTAGTGGAAGGGGTCGTAGCCCCAGTTGAAGCTGTCGGTGGTGCGCGTCGCGCCTACGGCCGCCTGCTGGTTCGGTGAATTGCGCGGCGCGACCGGGACGCTGGGCTCGGTGCGCTGGGCGGCCGGCTCGATCACCGAGGCGATGTCGAAGGCCGGCAGCAGGTGGATGTGGGTCAGCCCGGCTTGCTGCAACTGCTGCAAGTGGCTCATGCCGTCGGAGAGCGTGGTGTTGGGGTGCGGGCCGGCCCCGTCGTAGGTGAACGCGGTGTACTTGCCCCGGTCGGCCGCGGCCACGGTGCTGTCGTTGGCGCTGAAATCGCGCACGTGTACCTCGTAGATCACGCTGTCCTCGAAGTTGACCAGCGCGGGCTTGCTCAGGCTGTCCCAGCCGGCCGGCTTCAGGTCCGCGTCGGCCAGGTTGACGAACTGGCTGCGCACGTCGAAGGTGGCCACGCCGTCCTGCGACAGGCTGACCGCGTAGGGGTCGCTGACCAGGTTGTGTACCACCCCATCCACGCTGGGCACGTAGACCTCCACGTCGAAGAGGTAGAACTGGCGATCCCAACTGGCATCGCCCGTTACGCTCCAGACGCCGCTGGCCGCGTCCAGGCTCATGGCGTGGCTGCCCACCTCCGCGCCGGCCGAGGTGGCGTAACGCTTGAGCGTCACCGATTTGGCCGTGGGGGCCCAGACCTTGACCGACGGCGCGCCGCCGCTGTAGGCCACGCCCAGGGTCTGTGTCTTGGCGTTGGCCGCGTAGAGCGCGTCCAGCGCGCTCTGGATCTGCACGCGGGTGGCATCGACCCGTGCGCCGCCGCCGTCGTAGCTGGCCACCGCCACCTGGCCCTTGAGCAGGTGTTTGGCGTCGTCGGCCGCGAGGCCGGTCAGCAGGCGGATCTTGCCGCTGGCGTTGGGGTTCTTGGGGAAGCCGCTGACCGTGCCGCTGGCGGTCAGGGGGACGTAGCAGGGCGCGGCCGGGGCCGGGAAGGCGCAGGCCGTCGCCTCGGCCGCGTCGGTCACGCCGCCGTCGGGGTCGTAGAGCAGCCTGTAGCTGGCCGCGGCCGCCGCGTTCCAGGCGATGGTGTTGGTGTCCAGCCACAGGGCGCGGGCCTGGGTGAGCGCAATGACGCCCGGCGCCGAGGCCACGGTGTAGCCATAGTTGCTGCCGCTGTTGTTGTTGGCGGTGATGGTCATCAGGTCAGCGTCGGCCCCGGCGATGGAGGCGACATCGCCGGAACTGAAGACGTAGTAGCTGACCTGCGCGCCGTTGACCTGGGCGGGGATGGTGGCGGAGTAGCTCATGCCGCTGCCGCTCATCTTGAGCACGGTGGAGCCGGCCCAGTTGCCGTTGACGGCATAGCGCAGCCAGAGCGCCTGCTCGGCCGGCGGCGTGGCGTCGGTCGTGGCGGTGACGAGCACCGGGTCAACGGGGGTGGGCGCGACCGGCAGCCGGTTGACCGCGGAGATGTTGACCGGCGCGGCGCTGAGCTGGAAGACCACGCCGCGGTCATTGCCGTTCCACTTGAAGGCGTAATGGCGGTTCTGGATATGGTTGAAACTGCTGTTGCCGCCCGATGTGGAGAAGTTCGTATAGATCTGCGCGAAGTTGAGCGCGGCGCCGTTGCCGTACCACTGGTTCGAGTCCTTGAAGAACTTGAACTCGCTGGCCGCGTCGCTGGCGGCGCTGATCTGCCCGGTGTTGTAGATGAATGTGCCGCCGAAACTGGCGGTCATCGACCAGCCGCCCCAGCTGTTCAGTTCACCGCGCACCTGTTCGTTGGCCAGCGGAGCGAGGAGGGCGGAAGGTTGAGGCATCGCCGCCGGCGCACCGGCAGTCACAGGCAAGGGTAAGGTCGCAACCAGCAGCGCCAGCGTGACCAACAGCGCCAAGGCCATCCGGCCTCGGTAGTTCCAATGGGATTGCATTCTTTGCTCCTTGATGCTTCGTTGCACGACGATCGATGAAAAAAAGCCC
>JACSRL010000079.1 GCA_014879765.1 Anaerolinea sp.
TCAACGGTGGCGGCTGGCTGACGGTCAACTACACCCAAACGGGCTATCTGCCCGCGCAGCGCAAGGTGGAGGCGCCTTGGCAGGAGTATGCGTGGCTGCCGGAGGTGATGCTGATCCACGAAGACGCACAGGTTACCCTTATCGACCTGAACGCCGACCTGCCTATGCAGGTGGCACGCGGGAGTGTCATCACTGACAGCGACGGCGTGCGCCAGGAGACGCTTTTCTTCCCGCAGGGGACTACCGCCTACATGAGCTTTGCCGGCGGCGTGACGCAAACGTTGACGTCCCTGCACGTGCGCATCACCGAATATACGGTCGGCCCCGACGGCCAGAAGCGGATGCCGGCCGAGCTGCCGCCCAATTCGGCTTACACCTACGCGGCCGAATATAGCGCCGACGAGGCTACGGCGGCCGGCGCGCAAGATGTCTGGTTCAATCCGCCGATCATCTCTTATGTGGAGAACTATCTGAGTTTCACCGTCGGCGTCACGATCCCTATGGGCTATTACGACAACGCCCGCGGCGCGTGGATCGCGGCGGACAGCGGGCGTGTGGTCGAGATTGTGAGTGTGACCGACGGCAAAGCCGATCTGGACATCGACGGCAGCGGCGCGCCAGCATCCCCCGCCGCCCTGGCCGGGTTGGGCGTGACCGACGTCGAGCGGGCACAACTGGCCGAACTTTATGCGGTCGGGGAGTCGCTATGGCGCGTGCCTGTGCCCCACTTTACGCGGCCCTGGGACAAGAACCAGGGGACAAGCTGTGAGGAGCCGTGCCCGGAGCCGCCTGAGCCGGAACCCTGCGAATCCGCCGGCGACAACAGCGCATCCTGTGAATCGCCGCCCCCGCCGCCCGATGATCCGGACATTCAGTGCGGCTCGGTCATCGGCTGCCAGAATCAGACGTTGGGCGAAGCCATCGGCGTCGTCGGCGCTCCCTTTCAGTTGCACTATCAGAGCGACCGGACGGTGGGCTATCACGTCCCCAATGTGCTGCATATCCCTCTGCGCGGCGAGACCGTCTCACCCAAATTGCAATACATCCAGTTGTCCGTATCGGTGGCGGGCCGGCGCTTCTTCGTACCGTACATTTCCAGGGAGCAGCGCGCCTATCAGGTGATCTGGGACGGTAAGGATGCCGCCGGACGCACCGTGCAGGGCCGGCAGCCGGTGCAGGTGGCGCTGACGTACATCTACCCACTGGTCTATCGCCCAACGGACCGCTTCGGCTACAACGGCAACAGTGCCATCGCACTCGCATCGGATCGCGCCGTTCTGGAGTTTGGCATTACCAAGCGCTGGGTTGGCTGGATCGGCGCCTGGCGACCGCCGGTGCAGGATCTCGGCGGCTGGACGCTGGACATCCATCATGCATACGATCCGCAGGGCAAGGTGCTCTACCTGGGCACCGGCGAACGGCGCAGCGCACAGGCGGTGAACGGCAACGTGATCGTCGCAGCGGCAGGAACAGGGCAGGCCTGCAACACTTGGATTCCGTGTGTGGAAGGCATCCCGGCGACGCAAAGCAGACTATTGCACCCATATGGCGTCGAATTCTCGGCAGACGGCTCGTTCTACATTGCTGAACACAATTCCAGTACCAGTCGGATCAGGCGCGTGGATGCTTCAGGCATTATCACCACGGCGGCCGGCGGTGGAACCTGTGAGGAGAACTGCGAAGGGCTGCTGGCAACACAAGTGGATCTGGACGAACCAGTCGCCGTAGGTCTTGCGGCGGATGGTAGCTTCTATATTGCCGAAGCGGATGGGTATGCTCCTTTCCGTCTGCTCAAAGTGAACAAGGATGGTAAAGTCCGCACCGTTGCAGGCGCAGGACCATACGGCTCCAATGGCGACGGGGGGCCGGCAACACAGGCGACGATTGGCCAGGTGTGGGATGTGGTGGTTGCGCCAGATGGCGCCGTCTACTTCGCCGACGATTCCGGCCAGGCACGCATCCGGCGCATCGGCACTGACGGCATCATCACCACGGTGGCAGGCGGCGGCGGGTTGCCTCCAACAGATGGCATGGTCCCGACCGAACTGTCAACGCCTGATATCTGGAGCCTGGCGCTGGGATCAGACGGCCGCCTCTATTTTGCCTTCTTTTCATGGAACCACACTCAGATCGGCGTTGTAGACGTTGCCGGACGCTACTTCACCGTTGCCAGAGGACCGATTGGGCACATGGCGCTTGGCTTCGACGGCACGATCTACTATACATCACCCAACAATGTATATCGAGTAAGCGCAATCGCCCCTGACGGGACCCTGCGGACGGTTGCTGGCAGCGGCGTTCGTTGCCTGGGGCCTTACGAAGGAACGCATGAGTGTGGCAACAATGGCCCGGCGCTCGGCGCAGGGTTCAGTGAAGGGCTTACGGGCATAGCACTAGCCCCCGATGGCTCGCTCTATGTGGCGGATTTCATTCAAGCCCAGGTGCGCCAGATCAAACCCGCTCTGCCCGGCGTCGGGGTCAGCGACATCCTGATTCCCTCAACGGACGGGGCGCAGGTCTACGTCTTCAACGCGGCCGGACGTCATCTACGCACGCTGCACGGGTTGACCGGCGCGCTGCTCTATCAGTTCGCCTACGACGGCGCAGGCCGGCTGATCAGCGTCACCGACGGCGACGACAACATCACCGCCATCACACGCGATGGCGACGGCAACCCAACCAGCATCCTCGCGCCCTTCGGACAAACGACGACCTTTGCCCGCGACGTCAACGGCTATCTCGCTGCAGTGACCAATCCGGCCAGTGAGACGATCCAACTGAGCTACACCAGCGACGGCCTACTCACCGGTTTTCAGGACCCGCGCCACCATCTGCATACCTTCGAGTACGACGCGTTGGGGCGACTGACGCGCGACAACGACCCGGCTGCCGGCACTATGACACTGGCGCGCAGCGCCGGCGCAAACACGTACACCGTTACGCTGACCACGGCGCTGAGCATGACCACGTATTATCGCGTGGAAGCGTTGCCCAATGACGGCCAGCGTCGCGTCAACACCGGGCCGGCTGGTCTGCAAGAGGAGACCGTGCAGACGAATGACGGCGCCAGCGTCGATCGGTCGCCCACGGGTGTAACGCAGAATGCCACTCTCGGCCCCGACCCGCGCTGGGGGATGCTGGCCCCCATCGGCAAGACGACCGTCATCACCACTCCCGGCGGCCTGAACGCCACCCTGACCGGCCAGCGCACGGCCACCCTGGCCCAGGCCGGCGATCCCTTCAGCCTCACAGCCCTGCAAGAGATTTTCACATTCAACAACCGGACGTACATCAGCAGCTACGACACGGCCACGCGCACCTTCACCGACGCGTCGCCCGCCGGTCGCCAGCAGACGACGACAATCGACGTTCTGGGCCGCCCTGTCCTTGCCCAGACGCCCGGCCTCGAAGCGTTGACCTACGTTTACGATAGCCGGGGGCGGCTCACGGCCGTAACCCAGGGCAGCGGGCCGGCCGCGCGCTCCGCGACCTTCGCCTACAACAGCGACAGCTATCTCGCCAGCATCGCCGACCCCCTGGGGCGCACGGTCAGCTTCGCCTACGACCTGGCCGGCCGCGTGACGACACAGACCCTGCCCGATGGCCGGGTGGTTGGCTACGCCTACGACGCCAACGGCAACCTCACATCACTCACGCCGCCGGGCCGCCCCGCCCACACCTTCACCTACACGCCGGTGGATTTGCAGGCCAGCTACACGCCGCCGGACATCGGCATCGGCGCGACGGCGACCGGCTACACCTACAACCTGGACCGCCAGCTCACCCGCGTCACCCGTCCCGACGGCAAGACCATCGAAATCGGCTATGATTTCGCCGGCCGTCCCCAGTCGCTTACCTTTTCCCGGGGCAGCCTCGTCTACGCCTATCACCCGACCACCGGCAACCTGGCGGGCGTCCTGGCGCCGGGCGGCGTCAGCCTGACGCTGGGCTACGACGGCAGCCGGTTGACCGACCAGACGTGGACGGGGCCTGTCGCCGGCAGCGTGGACTACGTCTACGACAACAGCTTCCGCCGCGCCTCTTTCAGCGTGAACGGAGCCAACCCCATCGCCTACAGCTACGACAACGACAGCCTGCTCACCGGCGCGGGCGGGCTGACCCTCGTCCGCAGCGCCCAGAACGGCCTGCCGGTCGGCACTGGGCTGGGTGGCGTGACCGACGCCTTCGGCTACAACGCCTTCGGCGAACCCATCAGCTACACGGCCAGTTTCGGCGGTGGGGCGCTGCTGGGCTTGCAGTACGAGTACGACAAGCTGGGGCGGATCGTCACCCGCACCGAGACGATCAGCGGCGCGACGGCTGTCTACGCCTACGGCTATGACCTGGCCGGCCGGCTGGCGACGGTGCGCAAGAACGGCGCGGCGCTCAGCGCCTACACCTACGACGCCAACGGCAACCGCCTGAGCTACACCAGCCCCAACGGGCCAGTCGCCGGAACGTATGACGCGCAGGATCGGCTGCTGACCTACGGCAACGCTGCCTATACCTACAGCGCCAACGGCGAACTGCAAAGCCGGACGGTTGGCGGGCAGAGCGCAACCTACGCCTACGACGAGCTGGGCAACCTGACTGCTGTCACCCTGCCCGACGGGGCGCAGATCGAATACGTCGTTGACGGCCTCAACCGGCGCATCGGCAAGCGGGTCAACAGCGTGTTGGCGCAGGGCTTCCTCTACGACGGCCAACTGCGCATCGTGGCCGAGCTGGACGGCACGGGCAACCTCGTCAGCCGCTTCGTCTATGCCACCCACGTCAACGTGCCCGACTATATGGTCAAGGGGGGCGTGACCTACCGCATCCTCACCGATCACCTGGGCAGCCCACGCCTGGTGGTGGATGCGGCGACGGGCGGCGTTGTCCAGCGTATGGACTATGACGAGTTTGGGCGGGTGTTGAGCGACACGAATCCGGGCTTCCAGCCCTTTGGCTTCGCCGGCGGGCTGTATGACCGGCAGACGGGGCTGGTGCGCTTCGGTGCGCGGGATTACGATGCCGAGGTGGGGCGGTGGACGGCGAAGGATCCGATTGGGTTTGAGGATATTATCGATTTATACCAATACGTACGGAATGATCCTGTGAACTGGTTTGATCCGTTTGGCACCTGGTCAGTTAGCGTAAGTATATACGCGGGGATCGGAGGCGGGCTAATGGTGGCCTATGACGCCCACTATGGACTAGCGGGCGGATATGAACTCGGGGTCGGCAAAGGCCTAAGTGTTGAGTGGGATCCAGACGCTAAGCCGTTCATCTATGGACCCTCCGGCGATAGCCTGGCAACCCTCTTTGCCGAATTGCAGGGAAGATTGGGTTCCACGCGCGGAAAAGTGCGATTTGAGTCGAATGAATGTACTCCCGGCGAATTTGGGCCTCTCGAGTTCAAGCCGAAATTATGTTCGGGACCTCTTTGCTTTGGTTCCAGTGGCGCAACAGTAAGGGCGAATCCGGATGATAGCTTTCTACAAAACTTAGGTCATGAGTCGGCAGGAAGCATACAGGGCAAAGTAGGCGTCAGAGTTCAATTTCCGATTTGGATTCCAGTGGAAAGCCCGTATTATCCGCAGTTCTCCGGATCAAGATAGTGCTGTGTTCGCTACGAGCGACAGTGTGGGAACTATTTCACGAGAGGTGCATTGTGGAGCAGTTCAGGAACAGATTCCGCTATCTAGCCTTCCTCGTCTCCGCCCTGGCCGCCCTCGCCCTGAGTGCCCTGACCCTGGTCGTCCAACCGCCCGGCCAGGCGGCCCACGCGCAGGCGCCCGCCAACGGCAGCCTGCCCATCTATACCGACGCGGTCGCAACCGGTTGGGAGGACTGGTCGTGGGGCGGCGTGACGCGCACCTTCACCAACACCGCGCCGGTGCACAGCGGCGCGGCCTCCAG
>JACSRL010000682.1 GCA_014879765.1 Anaerolinea sp.
AGGATTTTGTCGAGGCGCTGCATGGCGGGCCTTATTTTGCCCAGTTGCCGGGGTTGAAGTCGGAACAGCACGCGCTGCTGGCCTATCTGCTGGCGCATGGCGCGACGCCGGAGCGGGTGCTGGCCCGGCTGGAGGGGGATCTGAGCCGCCGCAGCCTGGTCGATCCGCTGATCGAGCGTGGGCTGGTGACCCGCCAGCGGCGCATCGTCGAGCCGCCTCCCCGCCCCAAGACCGGCAAACAGGCCGCGCTGGCCGCCAACCAGGAGACCATCGATCAGGTGTTGCCCACCCTGGGGCGGCAGTCCAAACAGGCCGACGCGCTGGCCTGGCTGGCCGAACACCCGGCGCCCGCGCCCACGGTGGCCGCCATCGCTGCGGCCGTGGGCTGCACGGCTGCACCGATCCGCAGCCTGGCCGAGCGCGGCTGGCTGCGCATCGAGGCCGACAAGACGGTCACGCTGCTGCTGCCGGTCGGCGATGTGCATGAGCGGCTGATCGAGCTGCGCGGCGGCGAGAAATACCGCCGCGTGCTGGATGCGCTGGCCGGCGAGGCCGGGCCGGTCTGGGTCGGCTGGCTCTACGCCGAGACCGGCGCGGACCTGAGCACCCTGCGCGAGCTGGCCGCGGCCGGGCTCATCTCCCTGGACGAGCGTGAGATCTGGCGCGATCCGCTGGCCGGCAAGGTGTTTGTGGCCGACACCGCGCCGGCCCTGAGCGAAGACCAGGCGCGGGTGTGGGCCGAGATCGAACGGGGAATGATGAAGGATGAACGGGGAATGATGAACGATGAACGGGGAAGGATGAAGGATGAACGAGGAAGGATGAAGGATGAACGGGGAATGATGAACGATGAACGGGACATGACAACGGAAGGCGATGAGCTCCGGATTCATCCTTCATCCTTCATCCTTCATCCTTCATCACCCCTCCCCCCCCATTTCCTCCTCCACGGCGTCACCGGCAGCGGCAAGACCGAGATCTACCTGCGCGCGATCCAGGCGACGCTGGAGGCCGGCCGGCAGGCCATCGCCCTGGTGCCGGAGATCGCCCTGACGCCGCAGACGCTGCGCCGCTTCGCCGCCCGCTTCGGCGAACGGGTGACGGTCTACCACAGCGAGCTCTCCCCCGGCGAACGCTACGATGTCTGGCGCAAGGCGCGCGCCGGCCAGGTGCAGGTGGTGGTGGGCGCGCGCTCGGCCCTTTTTCTGCCCCTGCCCAACCTGGGCTTGATCGTGCTGGACGAGGAGCATGACCCGTCGTACAAGGAAAGCCAGCGCGCGCCCCGCTACCACGCGCGCGACACGGCCCTGCAACTGGCGCGCCTCACCGGCGCCACGCTGCTCTTGGGTTCGGCCACCCCGTCGCTGGAGAGCTTCTACGCCGCGCAGTTGGGCCAGCTCCAGTTGCTGGAGCTGCCGCGGCGCATCATGGGCCACGCCAAGGCCATCGCCGAACAGCAGAAGCAGCTTCATCTGCGCCAGACCGTCTACCGGCCGCTGGACGCGCTGCACCCGGAGACGCGCTACGCCGAGCTGCCGCCGGTGCAGGTGATCGACCTGCGCCAGGAGCTGCGCGCCGGCAACCGCTCCATGTTCAGCCGCGCGCTGCAAACCGCGCTGGAGCAGGTGCTGGCCGCGCGACAGCAGGCGATCCTCTTCCTGAACCGCCGCGGCACGGCCACCTTTGTCATCTGCCGCGACTGCGGGCATGTGCTGACCTGCGAGCATTGCGATGTGCCGCTGACCTATCACGAGGCCGCGGGCGGCGGCTTGATCGTCTGCCACCACTGCGGCCGCCGCGCGGCGCAGCCCGATCAGTGCCCCCAGTGCGCCAGCCGGCGCATCCGCTATCTGGGCGCGGGCACCGAGAAGATCGCCGAGCAGGTCAGCGCGCTTTGGCCGCAGGCGCGCGTGGTGCGCTGGGACCGGGATGTGACCGGCGCCAAGGGCAGCCACGATGCCATCCTGCAACAGTTCGCCAGCCGCCAGGCCGACATCATGGTGGGCACGCAGATGATCGCCAAGGGGCTGGACCTGCCGCTGGTGACGCTGGTGGGGGTGATCAACGCCGATGTGGGGCTCTACCTGCCCGATTTCCGCGCCGCCGAGCGCAGCTTTCAACTGCTGACCCAGGTGGCCGGCCGCGCCGGCCGCAGCCTGCTGGGCGGCCAGGTGATCGTGCAAAGCTATCGGCCGGAGCACTACGCCATCCAGGCTGCGCGGCGGCACGACTATCTGGACTTCAGCCGCCAGGAGCTGAGCTTCCGCCGCGAGCTGGGCTATCCCCCCTTTCGCCGCCTGGCCCGGCTGATCTACCTTCACCAGGAGCGGGAGCGGGCCAAGGCCGAGGCCGAGGCGCTGGCGCGCGGCCTGCGCTTCGCCATCCAGGAGCGCGGCCTGGGCGGCGTGGACCTGATCGGCCCTGCGCCCTGCTTTTTTGGCCGCGAGCAGGGCAAGTACCGCTGGCACCTGGTGGTGCGGGCGGCGGACCCGGCCGCCTTCCTGCGCACCGTCGAACTGCCGGCCGGCTGGCGGGTGGACGTGGACCCGGTCAGCCTGCTTTAACAATCAACCCCCGCCCGCGTGCTGGCCGGTCTCTGACCGAGCCACCCGGCTTATCTTTGGAGGTTCCACCCATGAGACACCGTTGGCTGGCATTTGTGATCCTTCTCTCCTGGCTGTTGACATCCTGCGCGCCGGCGGGGCAGCTTCCGCCTCTGGTGACCCTGGCGCGCGCCGACAGCGTCCAGCCGGCGGCCGGCGCGGCTGGCCCCATGGCAGAACCGGCGGTGGACGAGCACGACGCGGAGCTCCAGGACCCCGCGGCGGCCGCGGCTGCCCTGTTGACGCCCGGCGACCGGCTGCCGCTGGACCCGGCCGTGCGCATGGGACGGCTGGACAACGGCCTGACCTACTACGTGCAGCGCAACGACACGCCGTTGGGCCGCGCCGAGCTGCGGCTGGTGGTCAACGCCGGCTCGGTGGTGGAAGAGGCGGGGGAGCAGGGGCTGGCGCATTTCATCGAGCACATGCTCTTCAACGGCACCCGGCGCTTCCCGGAGCTGACCCTGATCGACACCCTGGAGCGCATGGGCATGGAGTTCGGGCCGGATATCAACGCCTACACCAGCCCCGACGAGACGGTCTACATGCTGCAAGTGCCTACCGACCAGGGGGAACTGCTGCAAACCGGCCTGGACATGCTGGAGGACTGGGCCGCCTACGCCACCCTGTCCGACGCGGAGATCGACCAGGAGCGCGGCGTGGTGATCGAGGAGCAGCGCCTGGCCGATCAGAACGTCGGCGGGCGCATCCGCGGTCAACGCTGGCCCGCGCTGACCGCGGGCACGGTCTACACCGACCGGCTGCCCATCGGCGACATGGCGGTGATCCGCAGCGCGCCGGGCGACGCGCTGCGCCGCTTCTACCAGACCTGGTACCGGCCTGACCTGATGGCCGTGATCGCGGTGGGCGACTTCGACGCGGCGCAGGTGGAGGCGCAGATCCGCCAGCGCTTCGCCAGCCTGCCCGCACCGGCCGCGCCCCAGCCGCGGCTCGAACCGGCCGCGCCCACGGCCCAGCCGCGCCGCTATCTGCTGATGTCCGACCCCGAATACCCCATCACCGACTTCAGCATCGACCACGTCAGCCCGGCCTGGTCGATCCAGACAACCGGCGATTTCCGGCGCCTGTTGACGGTCCTGTTGGCCGGCGCCATGTTCAACGCCCGGCTGGAGAAGATCAGCCGCCAGCCGGACGCGCCCTTCCTCTACGCCGGCGGCGGCAGCCAGCCATGGACGCGCCAGATCGAGAGCTTCAGCGTGCAGGGCGAGAGCCAGGAGGGTGCGGCGCTGGCCGCCATCGAGGCGGTGTTGACCGAGATCGAACGCATCCGCCAGCATGGCTTCACCGAACAGGAGCTGGCGCGCGAGCGCGCCAACCTGGCCCTGAGCTACCAGATCTGGCAGACCGAAAAGGAGAACCTGGACAGCGCCATCTTTGCCCAGGGCTACAGCGACCATTTCCTCTCCGGCGCGGCCAGCCCCAGCGTCGATCTGGCCGTCGCGCTGGCGGCACGGCTGTTGCCGGAGATCGCTCTGGACGATGTCGCGGCTGCCTTTCAGGAGCTGGCGCCGGCCGAGGGTCAACTGGTCAGCGTGACTGCGCCGCAAAAGGAGGGGCTGGCCCTGCCCGACGAGGCGGAGCTGGCCGCCCTCTTCCAGCGTGTGGCCGCGTTGGAGCTGGCGCCCTATGTGGACAGCTTCGCCGGCCAGCAGTTGATGGAGGAGCCGCCGCCGCCGGCCGCGATCGTCTTCGAGGAAACCTACCCGGAGCTGGGGCTCAGCCTGTTCGAGCTGGCCAACGGCGTGCGGGTGATCGTCAAGCCCACCGATTTCTGGGCCGACGACATCGTCTTCTCGGCCACCAGCCCCGGCGGCGCGTCGCTGGTGGAGGACGAGGACTATCCGGAGGCGGTGCTGGCGGCCTATCTGGTGACCCAGAGCGGGCTGGGCGAGCTGAGCTACAGCGACCTGCAGGCGCTGCTGGCCGGCAAGGCAGTGCATGCCGAGCCGGGCATCTTCGACATCAGCGAAGACTTCAGCGGCTATGCCACGGCGCAGGATCTGGAGCTGGCCTTCCAGTTGATCTATCTCTATGCCACCGCGCCGCAGTTGGACCCGGCCATGGCACAGGTCACTCAGAACCAGGCGCGCGCCGCGCTGCTCAACCGCGCGGTCGCGCCCGACGCGCTGCTGCAAGACGCGCTGAACGAGGCGCTCTACGGCGACAGCGCGCGCACCGGCCCGCTGACCCTGGAACAGATCGAGGGCTTCGACGCCCAGCGCGCCCTGGCCATCTACCGCGACCGCTTTGGCGACATGAGCGATTTCACCTTCACCTTCGTCGGCAACGTGGACCCGGCGCAGCTCAAGGAGCTGGCGCAGCGCTATCTGGGCGCGCTGCCCGGCGGCGGCCGGGTGGAGAGCTGGCGTGAGATGGCCCCTTTGCAGCTCGAGGGCGTCGATCAGCGCACCGTGGTCAAGGGCCAGGAGCAGCAGGGCATGGTGCAGGTGGTCTTCACCGGCCCCTACAGCCCCACCCAGCAGAGCGCGGTGGCGATGGACGCGCTGGAGGCGGTGCTGGCCATGCGGCTGCGCGAGGATCTGCGCGAGGCGCGCAGCGGCGTCTATGCGCCCTTCGTCTCCACCAACCTGGCCGCGGCGCCCGCGCCGGAATATGCAGTCTGGATCGCCTTCAGCGCCGACCCCCAGCGCATCGACGAGCTGGTGGCCGCGCTGTTCCAGCAGGTGAGCAGCCTGCAGGCTGAAGGGCCCACGGTCGACGAGCTGGCCAAGGCGCGGGAGCAACTGCGCCGCAACCGGCAGGAGGCGCTGCGCGACAACAACTTCTGGCTGTGGACCATCGAGGAGCACTTCACCAGCCCCGGCGCGCGGCCTGAGGAGATCCTGGCCTACGATGCGCTGCTGGAGACCCTGCAGCCGGCCGATGTGCAGGCCGCGGCCCAGCGTTTCCTGGCGCAGGACCGCTACGCCCAGGTGACCTTGCTGCCCGAGGGCTTTGTCCAGGCGCCCTGATGTTTTGGGTGCATTCAAAACAGGTGCCGGGCACTTGCGCTTGACTTCGTAGCGTGAATTGGCTTCACGTGTCGCATTGCAAGCGGTGAATCAAGTGCCCGGCGCCTACGGCTGAATAGCCACACGGGTTGAAGCGACGAAATTTCGGAAGTCGCCGGTTGAAGCTATGCCAGGTGCTTGCCGGCAGAGGGCTTCGCTGGCAGGACTCGTCCGGCGCGGCGCCGTCCGAAGTCTGGGCGTCCCAGATGCCGGGTTCGCATCGGGGGATGCGAACTCCGCGCAGCTCTGCGAGGCGAAAGCT
>JACSRL010000186.1 GCA_014879765.1 Anaerolinea sp.
CATGGCCACCGGCCGCGCTGGATCGAATGGCCCGGCTCCACCTGGAACATGCTCTTTGGCCAGCACTTCTTTCTCGCGCCGCGCTTTTATGTCAATGTGGTGCGCCAGTTCGCCGGCGAACAGGTCGATTGCATCGTCTGCGGCCACCTGCACCGCCCCTACATCGGCCATGTGCGCGGCCTGCTGGTGATCAACCCCGGCAGCAGCTACATCAACATCCTCGACGGCCGCACCCAGCCGGGCGACTATGTCTCCGTCGGCATGTTGGAGATCGAAGACGACACCCTGCGCGCCACTATCGTGCCGCTGCCGGAACGGTGGCAGGAGGTGGAGCGGGAGCGGTTCGGCGGACGCAGCACGTGACGAGTGATGCGTAACACGTAACCGGAAGGTTGGCTGTGCATATGAGAGGCGCTGGTTGGATTCAAAGACAATTCTCATGCTCGCACACTCCGAGTTACGAGTTACGTGTTACGCATTATGTCAGGCCCAACACGACCATTGAGCAAAACCATCCCATGACCCACCCACCCCACGACAAACCCTTAGGCGCCAGCCTCGGCTGGGAGCTGCTGGGCACGACCCGGCCCTACGAGAGCCACTGGCACAACCTGCGGCGGGACGAGGTGCGCCTGCCCAGCGGCGAAGAGATCGTCTACACCTACCAGGAGCACGCCGGCTTCGTGACGGTGCTGCCCATCACCGCCGACGGCCAGGTGGTGATGATCCGCAGCTATCGCTACACGGTGGACGACTGGTGCTGGGAGCTGCCGGCCGGCGGGCTGGGCGACAAGCCGGGCGCGTCGTTGGAAGAGGTCGCGCGGCAGGAGCTGAAGGAGGAGACCGGCGCCGAGTGCCGCGAGATGCGCCAGATCGGCTGGTTCTACTCCATGAACGGCACCAGCACCGCGCGCTGCACCTTTTTCCTGGCCCACGGCGTGCAGCTCAACGGCCCACCTCAGCTCGAGGCCACCGAGCTCAGCGAGGTGCATCTGGTGCCGCTGCAGCAGGCTCTCCAGATGGCGCGGGATGGGCGTATCACCGACGCCGACAGCGCGCTGGTGCTGCTGCGCTGCGAGCCGATCCTGGCCGGGGTGGGACGCCGGATCGAGGTGGTTCCCTATGACCCTGCCTGGCCGGCGCTTTATCGCGCCGAGGCGGCCAGCCTGGCCGCGCTGCTGGGCGATGAGCTGGTGGCGATTCACCACATCGGCAGCACCTCGGTGCCCGGCCTGGCGGCCAAGCCCATCGTCGATATCCTGCCGGTGGTGCGGGAAATCCAGCGCGTCGACGCCCGCAATGACCTGCTGCTGGCGGCCGGCTATGTGCCCAAAGGGGAGAACGGCATCCCCGGCCGGCGCTATTTCAGCAAAGATGGGGGCGGGCTGCGCCGAGTGCATGTCCACGCCTTTGCCGCCAGCCATCCTGAGGTGGCCCGTCACCTGAACTTCGCCGCCTACCTGGGCGCCCACCCGGACGCGGCCGCGGCCTACGCCGAGCTGAAGCGGGAGCTGGCGCAGCGTTTCCCCAACGACACCGCCAGCTACACCGACGCCAAGAGCGCGTTCATCCGCGCCATCGATGAGAAGGCGCGGCGTGAGGCGTGATACGTGAAACGTGATGCGTGAGCAGCAACCGGTGGCCTGTGATCTATAGCCGATAACACGTATCCCGCAATCCAGAGACTCTTCCCGCGCTTCCGATCACGTTTCACGTTTCACGTTTCACGTTTCCCATGCCACCCCCAACTCCCCTCATCACCCAACACACACGAGACCACGCATGACTGACCACCCCGACTTCGCCTTCTACCGCTGGCCCGATGAGCGCGGGCGTTTTGGGCCTTATGGCGGCCGCTTCGTGCCGGAGACGCTGATGCCGGCGCTGGAGGAGCTGGAGAGCGCCTATCTGCTGGCCCGCAACGACAGCGCGTTCCAGGCCGAGCTGGCGCGGCTCTTCCAGACCTACATCGGCCGCCCCACCCCCATCACCCATGCCCGCCGGCTGAGCGAGCACCTGGGCGGCGCGCAGATCTACCTCAAGCGCGAGGACCTGGCCCACAGCGGCGCGCACAAGATCAACAACGCGCTGGGCCAGGCGCTGCTGGTGCAACGCATGGGCAAACAGCGCATCGTGGCCGAAACGGGCGCGGGCCAGCATGGCGTGGCCACCGCCACCGCGGCCGCGCTGCTGGGCATCGAATGCGTGGTCTACATGGGCACGGTGGACATGGCCCGCCAGGCCCCCAACGTCTTCCGCATGAAGCTGCTGGGCGCCGAGGTGCGCGGCGTGGACAGCGGCAGCAAGACCCTCAAGGACGCGATCAACGAGGCCATTCGCGACTGGGTGACCAACGTGCGCACCACCCACTATCTGCTGGGCTCGGCGCTGGGGCCGCACCCCTACCCGACCATTGTGCGCGATTTTCAGAGCGTCATCGGCCGGGAGGCGCGGGCGCAACTGCTGGACCCGGCCGCGGGCGGGCCGGGGCGGCTGCCGGACGCGATCGTGGCCTGCGTGGGCGGCGGCAGCAACGCCATCGGCATCTTTCACCCCTTCCTGGCTGACGAGAGCGTGCGGCTGGTGGGCGTGGAGGCCGGCGGGCACGGCATCGAGTCAGGCCAGCACGCCGCGCGCTTTGCCGACCCGCAGTTAGCCCGGCTGGGGGTGCTGCAAGGCACCAAGAGCTTTGTCATGCAGGACGCCGACGGCCAGATCGCCCTGACCCACTCGGTCAGCGCCGGGCTGGACTACGCCTCGGTCGGCCCGGAGCACGCCTGGCTGCGCGACCTGGGCCGCAGCGCCTACACCTACGCCACCGACGCCGAGGCGCTGGCCGCGTTCAAGCTGCTGTGCGAGCTGGAGGGGATCATCCCCGCGCTGGAGAGCGCCCACGCCGTGGCCGAGGTGGTCAAGCTGGCCCCGCAACTGGGCCGGAAGGCGGTGATCCTGGTCAACCTGAGCGGGCGCGGGGACAAGGATTTGGATACGGTGATGCGGGAGGCGTGAAACGTGAGGCGTAAAGCGGGAGGCTGTGCGTGGTGCGTAACTCGTAACTCGTAACTCGGAGTGTGTGGGGGTGGGAATTGGTTGTGAGTTGTGTGGAGTGGGGCGGGAGGAGGGAAGCGTGAGGAGGGAAGCGTGAAGGGTGAAACGTAAAACATGATCGAGAGAAACCTCCGATCACGTTTCACGTTTCACGCTCCACGCTTCCCCGGCTCAGTGATAGCCGCAGCTATCGGGCATCTCTTCGCCGGTGTGGCTGTGCGAGGTGCGGAAGGAGTTGCCGCAGCCGCAGCCAGAGGTGGCCTGAGGGTTCTCGATGTGGAAGCCGCCGCCCATCAGGCTGTCGACGTAGTCGATGCGCGCGCCGCTGATGTAGAAGAGGCTGGTGGGATCCACGTAGACGGTCATGCCGTGCTGGCTGTAGATCTGATCGCCCGGCCGGGCGGCGTTTTCGAAGGTCATGCCGTACTGCATGCCGCCGCAGCCGCCGCCCTGAACGAAGACGCGCAGGCCGTGGGTGCCGGCCATGCCCTTCTCCAGCATGATGCCGGAGAGCTTGCTGGCGGCCATCTCGGTCAAAACCACGCCGTCGGTGGTGACCTGGGGTTCCATTGTCATTGTTGCTGTTGCCATGGTAGTATCTCCTGAAAGATGGGAATTTGGGAATGATGCGTGAAACGTGAAACGTGATGCGTGATGCGTGATGCGTGAAACGTGATGCGTGATGCGTGATGCGTGAAACGTGATGCGTGAAACGTGATGCGGTGTTGCGTGATGCGTGATGCGTGAAACGTGATGCGGTGATGCGTGATGCGTGAAACGTGATGCGGTGATGCGTGATGTCAGAACCAAATCCCGTATCGCGGAAGAGCCTTCCGATCACGTTTCACGTTTCACCCGCCGATCTGCGACATGAGCCGCAGTTGCGGGACTTCGCCTTGGGGCAGGCCGTGGCCCCAGGGCTTGTGCCAGACCGCGACGCGCATGATCTCGCGCAGCTCGTCGCCGGTGCAGCCGCTGCGCAGCGGGGCCAGCAGGTCCACTTCCCGGTCACGCAGCAGACAGAGGCGCAGCTTGCCGTCGGCGGTCAGCCGGAAGCGGTTGCAGCCGGCGCAGAAGGGCTCGGTGACGCTGCTGATGAAGCCGAGCTGCCCGGCCGCGCCGGCCAGGCGATAGGGTCGGGCCGGGTCGCTGCCATCGTAGCCGGCCAGCGGATGGAGCGGCCCCAGCTCAGCCTCGATCAGACGCCGGGTCTCGGCCGAGCTGACCACGGCCTCCTGCTGGAAGTCGGCCACACTGCCCAGCGGCATCAGCTCGATAAAGCGGATGTGCCAGGGATGGTCGATGCTCAGCCGGGCCAGGGAGACCACCTCCTCCTCGTTGAAGCCGCGCGTGACCACCGCGTTCAGCTTCAACGGGCGGATCTGCGCCGCCTCGGCCGCGGCGATGCCGTCCCACACCCGCCGCAGGTCGCCCCAGCGGGTGATGCGGCGAAACTTGACCGCGTCCAACGTGTCGATGCTGATGTTCAGGCCGCGCAGGCCAGCCCGGGCCAGCGGCTCGGCCAGCTCAGCCAGCAACAGGCCGTTGGTGGTCATGGCCACCTGCCCGATGCCCGGCGTGCTGGCAATGGCCCGCACCAGCTCCACCATGCCGGGCCGGATGGTCGGTTCGCCGCCGGTCAGCCGGATCTTGCTGACGCCCAGCTCGGCCGCCGCCTGCACAATGGCCAGAATCTCGCCGTCGCTCAGCAGCTCGGCCCGCGGCCGGAAGCGCATCTCCTCAGGCATGCAGTAGACGCAGCGCAGGTTACACGCGTCGGTCAGCGAAATACGCAGGTAGTTGATGCGCCGGCCAAAGCTGTCTTGCAGCGGGCCAGGGTAGGTGGGCGCTGGCCCCAGGGGCGGCTCAGCGGCGCTCAGATCGATGAACGACCACATGGTGAGTTCTCTGACGACGGATGAACAGTCCGGAGCCGGCGCCTCGCTGAGCAAGGAACCGTGGGGCGCCGGCCATGCGGCGCGGGTCAGGCCGGCGCCGCGTCCAGGTGCAGCGGGATCACATGGCGCTGCACCTTGCCGGCCACCGGGCCGGCCATCGGGCTGGCCGCCGCCGGCTGGATGCCGTCGCCGGGCTGGCCGCCGACGCGGTAGGCGCACCGACAATCGCCCTCGGCCATGCGCTTGACCGACAGCGGCGCCATGCCCAACAGCGAACTGATCAGGCTCAGATCCATGGCGCACAGCTCGCGGTGCTGCTCGGAAACGCCGGCATAGGGGCAGTTGAGCGTGTAGAGCACGAAGGCGTCACCCTGGCGCTCGTAGCGGGCCAGATAGCCGCGTTGGTTGAGAAAGTCCACCGCCAGCGCGACCCGCTGTTCCAGGGTAGCGCCGTCCGGCGGCGGCGGCGCCTGGCGCGCCTCCTTCTCCGCCATGCGCGCCAGCAGCTCCTGCAACTGATCGGCCGGCAACAGCAGCTTGAGCTCATCCAGCAGCCCCATGACCAGCGCCTCATGGTTGCGCGGGAAATGCGCGTTGGCCGCCTCGGTCAGCGCGTAGACCTGCAAAGGGCGTCCGACGGTGCCGCGCCGCCGCACGCGCGGCGCGCTGATCAGGTTCTCCCCTTGCAGCACGTCCAGGTGATGCCGCACCGAAACCGGCGCCATCTCCAACTGGCGCGCCAACTCGGCCACGGTGACGTCGCCCTGCTCTTTCATGATCTCTAAAATGCGATAACGGGTTGTCTGCACGCTAAACACTTTCCAATCGTTGATCAAACGTAACTATTTAGCCGTAGGTGCCGGGCACCTCGCGTAGCATCTACGCTTGCAATGCGACACGTGAAGCCAATTCACACTACCAAGTCAAGCGCAAGTGCCCGGCACCT
>JACSRL010000077.1 GCA_014879765.1 Anaerolinea sp.
AAGGCGCGCTCGATCTCCTTGCTCACCGCGTCCTCGATGGGCGGCCAGTTGACGTAGACCGGCACCGCCCGCAGCGACGGCACCACGTCGAGCCAAACCTGGCTGCTGGCTGGCTTGGCCTCGGGGTCGAGGAAGGCCGGCGACTCGGCCACCGCGCGCAGCGATGGCACGGTGCGGCCGGTGCGGGCGATGATCTCCTGGCCTGTGGGGGAATTGGCGTATTCGATGAATTTCCAGGCGGCCTCCTTGTTCTTGCTCTGCTCGGCCAGACAATAGCCATCGACATGCAGGACGCTGGCCAGCTGCGCGCCGCTGGGCAGCGGCGCCACGTCCCAGTCGAAGCTCTCGATAGTGCGCATGGTGGGGGTCGAGCGCCGGCTGTTGAAGTACATGCCCACCGTGCCGTCCAGGAAGCGGCTTTCGCCATCGCGCGCGGCCTCAGCCGCGGCGTCGGGCACCACCTGCTCCTTGACCTGCAAGTCCACGAACCACTGGAAGGCCTCCTGCGCCTCGGGACTGTCGATGGCCAGCCGCGTCGGATTGGCGCTGTCGTCCACCAACTCGCCGCCGTTTTGCCAGATGAAGGGGGCCAGGCGGTAGAAGTTGGGGTCGATGCTGGCGCCGAACTGGTCGGTGACGCCGTCGCCGTCCTGGTCCACAGTCAACGCCCGCGCCGCGGCCACGAAATCATCCCAGGTCCAGTCGGCGCTGGGATAGGCCACGCCGGCCGCGTCGAACAGCGCCTTGTTGTAGTACATCACCAGGCTGGAGACATTCTGCGCCAGACACCACAGCTCGCCGTTGTAGCGGAAGGCGTCGATGGCCGGCTGATAGAAGTCGGCTTCCTTGATGACCGTGCTTTGCGCCAGCATGGGGCCGATGGGCGCCATGGCCCCCTCGGCGGCAAAGGGCGCGATGCGGCGGTAGTTGAGCAGGAAGACGTCCGAGGGCGTGCCGGCCGAAAAATCGGCCGCCAGCCGGCGGCGGTAGTCCTTGTCGTCGGGCACATAGCGCAGGTCGATGCGATAGTCGGGGTTGTCAGTCTGGAAGGCCTTGACCAGGGTCTGATAGGCCTCGTACTCCTCCTGGCCTCCCGACACCATGAAGGAGACGGTGGTCAGCGGCGGCGGGGCAACGCAACCTGCCGCCAGGGGCAGGAGCAGGGAGATCACCAGCAGGGCAAGCAAGATAGATTTTCTCATCAGCCTTTCTCCAACAATGCATGAATTGACTTGTCGCTCAGAAAAAGCGGCTGTAAAACCAAGAACAACAGAACGATGGGCAGGGTCATGAAGGTGGCCCCGGCCATCAGCAGCGGCCAGTTGGTGGCGTCCATCTGCTTGAGGATCTGGACGCCGATGGGCAGGGTGTAGGTTTGCGGCCGGTACAGGTATAACACCGGGTTGGTGAAGTCGTTCCAAAAAAGGGCAAAAGCCAACACCAGGGTCGCGGCGCTGGTGGGCTTGGCCATGGGCATGGCCAGGCGCCGCCAGGCGACCAACGCGTCGGCCCCCTCCAGCCGGGCCGCCTCGATCATCTCGGCCGGCATGCGCCGGAAGGTCCAGTAAAAAAGCAGCACCAACAGCGGGCTGCCGCCGGCCATGGCCGGCAGGATCAGCGACCAGAGAGTGGTCAACAGGCCGGTCCAGCTCAGCATCTGGTAGCGAAAGAGCCAGACGGCCGAGGGGGGCACCATCAGCAGGAAGACAGTGACCATCAACAGCCGGGAGCGCCAGGGATCTTTGAGCTGCGCCAGGCCAAAGCCGGCCAGCGAGGCGGTCAACAGCGTCAGCGGCACCGCCACCACCGCCACCGCCAGCGAGTTGAGCAGGTAGCGGCCCATGGGCAGCAGACGGAAGATCTCGGCATAGTTCTGCCACTGCGGATCGCCGGGCCACCACTCCACACTGCGCGGCGGCGGCAGGCCGACCGGCCGCAGCGACACCGTCACCATCCACAGCAGCGGCAGCACAAAGATCGTGGCCACGGCAATGGCAACAACCGCCAGCCCAACAGACTGCACGCGAACCACGCCGCTCGGGCCGGTCTCCGACCGGCGCGGCTGCTCAGATGACGTCATCGCGCGTGTTCAGACCCACCAGGTTGATGATGCCGATCACCAGCAGGCCGGTCAGGATGTACATCACCACCATCATGGCCGCGGCCGCGCCGAAGTCGAACAGGTCGAAGGCCAGCTCGAAGAGCAGCAGCGGGATGAAAGTCGTGGCGTAGTAGGGGCCGCCGTAGGTCATCACAAACGACGGCGTGAAGGTATTCTGCAAGCTGACCACGATGTCACGGAAGGTCAGCACCAGCAGCCAGGGGGTCAGCAGCGGCAGGGTGATGCGCCAGAACAACTGCCAGGCGCCGGCGCCGTCGACCTTGGCCACCTCGTAATAGACCTTGGGAATGGTCTTGAGGCCCACCAACAACACCACCATCCCTTCGCCGATGGTGAAGAGCGCCATCAGCACAAAGCTCAGGCGCGCGGTGGTGGGGTTCAACAGCCAGTCGGGCGTCGGCAGACCCAGGCCGCCCAGCACCGCGTTCAGCGGCCCGTAGAGCGGGTTGAGAATCCACAGAAAGATCAGGGCAAAGGCGCCCTCGGGGATGATGGTGGGCAGATAGACCGCGGCGCGCAGGCTGCCGAAGAGCCGGCCGGCCGGCTGCAAGAGCATAGCCAGCGCCAACGCGCCCAGCACCCGCAGTGGCACCGCCAGGAAGATGAACTGCAAGGAGCTGCGCAGCGAGAGCCGCGCCAGCGGCGAGTTCCACAGGGTACGGAAATTGTCCAGCCCGACCCAGACCGGCGGCTGGATGGCGTTGTACTTGGTGAAGGCCACCCCCACGGTGATCAGCGCCGGCAGTACGATAAGCAGCAGCGAGCCCAGCAAAAAGGGCAGCAAAAACAGCCGCACCTGACCATCAAAAGATGCAGGAGACCAGCGAGCAAGAGGGCGACGACGGCTGGAAGGAAAAGGCATGACAGATCAATCGCAAAGCCGGCGCTCAAAGCTGCCGGGCGGGATAGTATCGATGCTGGACGCTTCAGCAACGACCAAACGCGGACGCGCCGTTACCGTCGCGACAGTATAACACGGCGCGCCCGTCACACCAAAGCCGGCGCCGCCGTTCCAACAGACTTCGGAAGTCGCCGGTTCGGGCTTCGCTCGCAGGACTCGGCGACTTCCGAAGTCTCGTCGGTTCAGCCTTTTGCCGGCTCGAAGCGCGCCGTGAAGTGGCGCAGCACCGGCGCCTGCCAGGTGATGCGCAGGCCGCCGATCTGCTCCCGCCGGCCGGCGATGTAGGCCAACGCCTCGGCCACGTAGTCGATGTGGCTCTGGGTGTAGACCCGCCGCGGGATGGTCAGCCGCACCAGGTCCAGATGGGACGGCGTCTCCGGGCTGCCGTCATGCGTGGGCCGGCCAAAGACCACCTGGCCGATCTCCACCGGCCGGATGCCGGCCTCCAGGTACATGGCCGCGGCCAACGCCTGGCCGGGGTACTGATGCGGCGGGATGTGCGGCAGCATGGCGCGCGCGTCGATGTAGATGGCATGGCCGCCCGGCGGCTGGACGATGGGCACACCGGCCGCCAGCAGTTTCTCCCCCAAATAGGCGGTGGAGCGGATGCGATAGCGCAGATAGTCCTCCCGCAACACCTCGCGCAGCCCCACGGCGATGGCCTCCAGGTCATAGCCGGCCAGCCCGCCGTAGGTGGGGAAGCCCTCGGTCAGGATCAGTTGGTTTCGGCAGCGCTGCGGCAGATCCCGGTAGCGCTCGTTGTCGTAGGGCGGATCGTTCAGCGCCAGGAAGCCGCCGATGTTGGCCAGGCCATCCTTTTTGGCGCTCATGGTGCAGCCGTCGGCGTAGCTGAAGATCTCGCGCGCGATCTCCAGCGGCGCCTTGTCCGCGTAGCCTTCCTCCCGCTCCTTGATGAACCAGGCGTTCTCGGCGAAGCGGCAGGCGTCCAGGATGAAGAGCAGGCCATGGCGCCGGCACAGCTCGCTGACCGCGCGGATGTTGGCCATGCTCACCGGCTGGCCGCCGCCCGCGTTGTTGGTGACCGTCAGCATCGCCAGCGGGATCTTGTCCACCCCCACCTCGACGATGGTGCGCTCCAGGGCCTCCAGGTCGATATTGCCCTTGAAGGGGTGCAGCTCGGCCGGGTGACGGCCCACCTCGGCCACCAGATCGCGCGCCTCGGCCCCGCGGTACTCCACGTTGGCGCGGGTGGTGTCAAAGTGATTGTTGTTGGGCACCACGTCGCCAGGATGGCAGAGCACGCCGAAGAGAATGCGCTCGGCCGCGCGGCCCTGGTGCGTGGGGATGACGTGGCTGTAGCCGGTGATGCTCTGCACCGCGGCCTCGAAGGCGTAGAAGGATCTGGCCCCGGCATAGCTCTCGTCGCCGCGCATCATGCCGGCCCACTGCTCCGAGGACATCGCGCCGGTGCCGCTGTCGGTCAGCAGATCGATCAGCACATCGTCGGCGTGCAACAGGAAGAGATTGTAGCCGGCCTCCGCCAACGCCTGCGCGCGATGCTCACGCGTCGTGAAGTGGATCGGCTCGACCGCCTTGATCTTGAAGGGTTCGATGATGGTTTGGAATTTGTGGGGCATAGTTGGGGCTCCAGTAGACATTTGCTTGCGACAGGTTCGCGTGGACGGTCAGGCCGTGATGCGTGATGCGTGATGCGTGAAACGTGAAACGTGAAACGTGACCGGAGAGTCTTCACGCATCACGTTTCACGCCTCACGAACAATCTCCAACAGATCGCCCAACACAGCGTAGCCCGTCTCCATCCGCCCGGCGCCGGGGCCGACCAGGGTCACGTCGCCCAGCAGGTCGGTGGTGAAGGTGCAGGCGTTGACCGCGCCGGCGACGCCGGCCAAGGGGTGGCTGAGGGGCAGGCGGGTGGGACGGACGCTGGCGCGCGCGCCGGTGTCGGCAACGATCGGGCCAGCGGCCTCACCGGCCTCGCGCCAGACGCGCGCGACCAGCTTCCATCGCTCACCGGCCGCTTTGGCAGCCGCGACGTCGGCCAGGGTCAGGCCGTTGATGCCGGTACGGTCCACATCGGCCACACGCAGGGTGCCGCCCATCAGCACGTTGGCCAGGATCACCGCCTTGCCGGCCGCGTCCCAGCCCTCCACGTCGGCCGTGGGATCGGCCTCGGCGTAGCCCAGCCGCTGCGCCTCGGCCAGCGCGTCGGCGTAGCTCTGGCCCCCCTCCATCTGGGTCAGGATGTAGTTGGTGGTGCCGTTGAGGATGCCCTGGATCTCGCGGATCTCACAGCCGGCCAGCGCGTTCTGGGCCAGACGAATGGTGGGGGTGCCGCTCATCACCGTGCCCTCGAAGCGGAAGAGGACGCCGTGCGCCGCGGCCAGCTCGGCCAGCTCGCGATAGGCCAGCGCCACCGGCCCCTTGTTGGTCAGCACCGCGTTCTTGCCGCTCTCGAAGGCCGCCTTGACATGGTCGATGGCCGGCTGGCCGGTCTGCACGTCGGTCCAACTGATCTCGACCACGGTGTCGGCGTTGCTCTCGCGGATGGTGCGCAGGCTGTCCCAGCCGCTTTGCAGCGCGCGGCCCGGCTGCTGTCCGGCATAGTCGTGCAGCTTGCCGGTGCGCCGCGCCAGATCCAGCAGCGCGGCCAGGTTCAGCCCGGCCGGATCGTACAGGCTGCCCTTGAGCAGGTCGCTGACCGCGACGACCTGGAAGCGCACGCCATAGCGGTCAGCCAGCGCATCGCCTTTGGCCAGCAGGATCTCGGCCAACCCCTGGCCGACAGTGCCGAAGCCGATCAGGGCGAGTTTGTGGGTGATGGTCATGGGAACTCCTGGAATGAGGGGGTGAGGGGGTGACAGGGTGAGGGGGTGAC
>JACSRL010000527.1 GCA_014879765.1 Anaerolinea sp.
CGTTGCGCAGACGAAAACCATGCCCGCACGAGAAAAACCCGGTTTCTGTACGACTGGCTGAGCAGTCACCTTGATAGTTACTTAGATCACTGAGGGTAGTAGTTCTGCCATGATCTGGCCACAAATTGTGGCATTTTCCCGCACTTGCCCGTTATTTTCACGTCTCTCCTGCGTCTTCGGAGGTGATGAGGGTGTCACAATGGACAACTGAGTCGGAACGTCGTCTGCTTGAGCGGGCGAAGTCCTACGACGTCAACGCACTTGCTGAGATCTACGATCACTACGAAGCCAGGATCTACAGCTACATCTACCACCGTGTAGGCAGTCAACCCGTAGCGCAGGACCTGACATCGCAGGTGTTTCTACGCGTCCTGGAAGCAATCCAGTACCAACGCGCCTGGGAATCCTCCTTTTCCGGCTGGTTGTATCGCATCGCTCATAACCTGGTTGTCGATCATTATCGCCGGCGTGACCGGGATACTCAGGTGCCGATAGACGATCTGCCGATGTTGCCGTCACACAGTGAAAGCCCCGAACTGGCCGCAGAGCGCGCGCTGACCGCGGCCAATCTGCGCGGCGCGATCAACCGCCTGACCGAAGAACAGGCTCAGGTGGTGACACTGCGCTTTCTGGAAGGCCTGAGCATCACCGAAGTGGCCGAGGCGATGGGCAAGACCGAAGGCGCGATCAAGGCGATGCAATACCGCGCAGTCAGCTCGCTGCGCCGCCTGCTGGAGTTTCAGGTTTAGCGATCATGGCCCCATTGGAAGGCGTTTTTGCGGCCTGCGTGGCCCAATTGAATAGCGGAACGCCTGTGGAAGCCTGCCTGGCGCTGCATCCTGGCGAGGCGGCTGAGCTGTCGCCTTTGCTGCGCATCGTCGTCGCGCTGCGTGCGCTGGCCGCGCCGGCGCCGGCCATGAGCCCGGCGGCGGCGCAGGAGGCCCGCGCCCGCTTTGTCACCCGGGCCGGCGCGTTGAGCCAGCCCACCCTGATCTCGTCGGAAGAGGCGCTGGCCCAGGCCAGTGAGGTGCTGGCCGGCGGCGCGGCCGCGGAGGCGTGTCTGGACGCGTTCCCGCATCACGCGGCCGAGCTGCGGCCTGGCCTGGAGATTCTGGCCGCGCTGCAACAGGCCAGCGCGCCCGCGCCGGAGCGGGACCTGGCCGAACGCGCCGAGGCGCGCGCCCGCTTCATGGCCCAGGCGCAGGCCAAGGCGCTGAGCCGGCCGCCGCAGATCGCCATCGAAGAGGCGCTGGACGCCAGCCTGGCGGCCGTGGCCGCGGGCCAGCCGGCCGAAGCGTGCCTGCTGGCCTATCCGCACTACGCCGATGAGCTGCGGCCGGCGCTGGCAGTGGTCGCCGCCTTGCAGACCGAGCTGGCCCAGCCCGCGCCGGCCCGGCCAGAGCCGGCCCGGCGCACCCAGCGCCAGGCCTTTGTCGCCGCGGCGCAGGCTGGCCGCCGCCAGATGCGGGCGCAGCAGGCCGGCGCGAGCTGGCGCGAGCTGTGGCAAGGACTCTTCCGCCAGCCGGCCTGGGCGCGGGTGGCCGTGCTGCTGCTGATGGCCGTGCTGTTGGTCGGCTTTGGCCGCGTGGCCATCACCACAGCCGCGGCCGCGCTGCCGGGGGATGTGCTCTACCCGGTCAAGCTGGCCACGGAGCAGGTCCGGCTGCTGGTGACCAGCGACGAAGCGCAGCGCGCCGCATTGCGCCAGCAGTTCGAGCAAAGCCGGCGAGCGGAGACGGCCGCCGTCGTCGAACAACACCGCCAGGTGGAGGTGCAGTTCTCCGGCGCGATCGAGAGCATGGTGGACGGGGTGTGGCGCATTGCCGGGCTGGAGACGCCGGTGATCGTGCCGGGGGATGCGGTGGTGCGCGGCCAGCCGGCCGTGGGCGCCCACGTGGTCATCCTGGCCTATTCTGACGGCCACGGCAACCTGGTGGCCCGCCAGGCGTTGATCGTGGATGCCAGCAGCGCGCCGTTGCCCAGCGCCACGCCCACCTTCAGCCGCCCGCCGCGCGTCGAGCCGCCGGCGGTTGCCCCCTTGCCGCCGGGGCCGCTGGCCACCGCGACCTGGACGCCCGGCGTGCGACTGACCCCCACCTGGACCGCGGTGCTCACCGGCACGCGCACGTTGACCGCTACCCCTACGCCCACCACGACGGCCACCGGCACGACCACTCCTTCGGGCACGCCCACCGTCAGCGCCACGCCGACCGCCACGCCGGGGCCGGTTCCGGTGTCGCTCTACGGCACGATTCAGGAGATGAACGCGTCCTGGTGGCTGGTCAGCGGCCGCACGGTGCGCATCGACGGGCAGACCGTCATCGACCAGTCGCAGGGGCCGGCCCAGGTGGGCGCGGATGTGGCTGTGACGGGGATGCAGCAGCCGGACGGCTCGGTGCTGGCGCTGGTGATCCGCGTGCAGCCCGCGCAGGAGACCGATTATTTCACCGATGTGATCCAGAGCATGAGCGGCAGCCAGTGGCTGATCGGCAACCGCCTGGTGACAGTCACCAGCGCGACGCAGATCGTCGGTACAGCCGAGGTGGGCCGGACCGCGCGCGTCTGGCTGGCACGGCCGGCTGGCGGCGCGTGGGCCGCGACGCGCATCGAGGTGGAGGATCCGACGGCGGAACCCTATTACATCGAGGGTGTGATCAGCGCCTTCAGCGCCAGCTCCTGGGTGATCGACGGCCAGACGGTGCGCGTCACCGGCCAGACGGTGATCACCGGCGTTGCGCCGCAGGTCGGCTATGTGGCCGAGGCGATGGTGGTGTCCACCGGCAGCAGTTTGACGGCGACCTGGATCAACGTGCTGGCGCCGACCACGGCGGCCACCGCCACGCCGACGGCCACGCCGCCAGCCGCCACGCCGACATGGACTCCCACCCCGCCGCCGACTGCCACACCGACGGCCACGCCGCCGGCTGCCACGCCGACATGGACTCCCACCCCGCCGCCGACTGCCACACCGACGGCCACGCTGCCGGCTGCCACGCCGACGCCCAGTGACACCCCTGAGCCGCCTACCGCGACCCCTGAGCCGCCCACCGCGTCGCCGACGCCCAGCAACACCGCTGAGCCGGCCACTGCCACGCCGGAGGCAACCGCAGGACTGACCGTGCTGATCTCGTCTGGGGCGGCATTCCACACGTGGGGCTGCTGGCGCGGGTGACCAGCACGGTCAGTCCTTGGCCCGCGGCAGTTGACGCGGACGCGCCAGGTCGGGTATACTGGGGGCCACGCAACCCTGCTGCACGGCGTTTCTGGCGCCTCCAGCTCCCCCCACCGCAGCTTTCTTCGACGCAAGGAGCGCAGCCTGCATGTTCCCGACAGATCTTGTCTCCACCCCTCAGCAAGAGCTTCTTGATCCTACCTGGTCAACGCCGGAGATCGTCTCCGCGCCCACCGGCCGCGCGGTGACGCCAGCGGTCATTCCCGGCCCTGATGGCGTGGTACATCTGCTGTGGGAGCAGAACGGCCGGGTGCATCATGCGGTGCGGCGCGCGGGCAAATGGTCGCCGCCGCGCTCGATAGCCACCGGCCAGCGGCCGGCCGGCGGTCTGGCGCCCAACGGCGCGCTGCACGCGGTGTTCAGCAATGAATTCGCCGGCGCGCACAACATTTTCCACGTGGCGTGGGTCAACGGGGTCTGGTCGTTGCCGCGGCTGGTCTCCAAGACGCCAGGCCTGTCCACTTCCCCTTCGCTGGCGGTGGATCGGGCCGGCGGCGTGCATGCGGTCTGGGCCGACACGTCGCCCGGCTTCTCGCTGATCTACTATGGCTGGCTGCAAACCAGTTGGCTGAACGAGCCGCTGAGCAACGCGCGCGGCGGCGCGCCGGTGTTGGCGCTGGACGGCGCCGGGGAGACGCTGCACGTGGCCTATCAGGCCAGCGGCATCAGCAGCCCCCAGCGGGAGATCCACCATCTGCAAGGGCGACGCTACCAATGGTCGCTGCCGGAGAATCTCTCCCGGTCGCCGGAGCATGAGTCGCTGGGGGTGGCCATGGCCTGCGCGCCCGATGGCTCGGTACACGTGGCCTGGCAGGAGCATGTGGGAGAGACGGCGCACATCCGCTACGTCAGCGGCCGGCAGGGGGCCTGGCATGCCCCGCAGACGGTGAGCGACCTGGCCGTGGACAGCCGCGAGCCGCGGCTGACGATCACGCAGGAGCGGCAGCTCAGCATGGTCTGGCGGACCAGCGACACGCTGATCAGCGCCCGGCGCGAGCTGCCGGCGGGCGTCTGGCTGCCGGCCAGGCCGCTGGTCACAAACCTGGGCGGGCTGGATGGCCAGGATCTGGCCGGTGCGCCGGGGGGCGAGCAACACCTGGCCTGGAGCGGCTGGGATAGCAACAGCGCGCGCGCGGTTTTTCACAGCGAGCATGGGCCGCTGAACCGGCCGAAAGTATTTTTCCCAGGTATCATTATCGGCGGGCGTTGAGACACAGTCGGAAATAGTGTCACGGGCTGGTTCGGTCGGCCCCTGCTGGGGTGCTGTGCAAAGACTGGCCAGAGCGTTAATTGTCTCTATCCGAGACTTATGGTATGCTTCCAGACATGCTGCCGCTCTGACTATAATTGGAGAGACGAATATGGAGACTCACGAGTTAGTCATCGAGATGAAGCTGCTGGAACGTCGTCTGACTCTCTATGAGGAGAAATATGGTGTTCTCAGCGAAGATTTTTACCACGCCCTGATGGCTGGCAAGTTGGCTGAGTACGACGCCTATGATGAAACGCGCACGGATTTCAGCCGGTGGAAAGGCATTTACGAAACCTGGCGACGCCGCAAAGAAGCCTACCGCAAGCAGATACATGAGCGCGAGTTCAGCAGAGTTTTACGCTTTCAACCAGTTTACTGATGAACGCCAACCCTCTGCATTCTCTGCGCGGTTATAGCCAATTTCTCGCCAAACTGCTGGATCGGCCTGCAATCCAGACCTCCACGGTCACTGCGTGGTCAGATAGTCCCTACACAGGTATTGCTGAGGGTGAGATTCTGTTTGTCAACGGCTTACGCCTACGCATGCGTGAGGAGATCGACTTCGACGCGGGCCTCATCACGTCCTATGGCTATGAAGTCTACCTGGGTGAACAGCGATTGTACTGGTATGACGATTTTCCGCATCCTAACGACCCAACTTTGGCTTCGACCATGCCGCATCACAAGCACATACCACGGATATCAAACACCACAGGATCCCCGCGCCCGAGATTCGTTTTGACCGGCCAAACCTAACGTTCCTTCTTCGAGAAATCGAGGAGGGGGTACATTCAAAATGAGTTGACATCCCAGACTTCGGAAGTCGTCGAGTCTTGCGAGCGAAGCCTTTTGCCGTCAATCATCTGGCATAGCTTCAACCGGCGACTTCCGAAGTCTCGATATCTTTCAGGTGACAACGATGGAGTTGTCGCTGCCGTGGATGTTGGGGATGTAGCGGTCGGCGTGCCAGTCGTTGTGCCAGCTTTTCTGATCCACCAGGTAACGGAACTGGTATTCGCGGCCCCGGTCCAGCTCCAGGCGCACTTTCCAGATATCGCCCTGGCCTTTGCGCTGCATGCGGGTGGCGGTCTCACTCCAGCCGTTGAAGTCGCCCACCAGATAGACGCTGCTGGTGCGGCGGGCGCCAGGATATTCGAAGGTGACGTATAGCTTTCCGCTGTTGGGGGAGGGCTCTTTTTTGATCATGGGTGGGTGCGCCAGCGATTCTGAATAGAGGCACGGTCGGAGACCGGCCTGAGCGGCTGGGGGCACGGTCGGAGACCGGCCTGAGCGGCTGGGGGCACGGTCGGAGACCGGCCCGAGCGGCTGAGGGCACGGTCGGAGACCGGCCTGAGCGGCTGAGGGCACGGTCGGAGACCGGCCTGAGCG
>JACSRL010000373.1 GCA_014879765.1 Anaerolinea sp.
TTTCTCGTGCGGGCATGGTTTTCGTCTGCGCAACGGCCTTTCATGGCGCCATGACCTTGGTCTGCAAGATAAAAACCCGGTTTCTGATGCCAATGCCAGGTTCTTGACAGCCAATGGGCTTCACTGGCAGGACTCGGCCGGTGCGGCACCGTCTGGAGTCTCGCCGGTTCAGGGGGCCTCGTTGGCCCGCAGTGCTTTCAGCTCCGCTTCGGCGACGGGCATGGCCGCCGCATCCTGCCCCGGCCCGATCTCCAGGAAGGTCTCGAAGGCGTCGATGGCCTCCGCGCGCCGGCCCAGCAGCCGATAGAGCACGCCCAGGCCGAAGTAGGGCTCAGGCAGGGCTGGGTCCAGTTGATTGGCGCGCGTGAGGTAGCGCTCGGCCTCCGCCAACGCATCGGCCTGGATCGACACCACGCCCATCAGATAGTTCAGCTCGGCATCGTCCGGATCCAGCGCCAGCCCGGCCTGAAAGCTGGCCCGCGCGTCGTCCAGCGCGTTGAGCCCGTAGTAGGCCACGCCCAGGTTGTGCCAGTAGCCGGCGTTCTGCTCGTCCAGGGCCGCGGCCTGGCGATAGGCCTCCACCGCGCCCGCCAGATCGCCCTGCTCGTAGCGCGCGTTGCCCTGCTCGAAGTAGTCCTGCGCGGCGAGCTCGGCCGTTGGCGCGGCTGTGGCCGGCTCAGCCGCGCCGGGCGTGCCCGCCTGGCCGCTGCACGCAGCCAGCGCCAACAGCGCCAGCAGCGCCAGCAGGCCGGCCAGGCCGCGCGGCCGGTGAAAGATCGTCGGGGCGGCGGGTGCTGGCTTCATGGTCACTTGATATCCATGACGACCACCTGGGTCTCTTCAGGCAGTTGGGCCTTGGTGATGCGCAGGGCCGCCACCGGTTCCGGCGCCGGCACCCCCATCTCCTTGAGGAAGCGCTCCAGCGGCTCCAGATGCTCTGGCGTTCCCTCCATGCGGTAGTGCATGGGGATCACGATGCGCGGCTCGACGATGCCGATGACCTCGGCCGCCATGGCGGCATCCAGCGTGTGCCGGCCGCCCACCGGGATCAGCAGCACGTCGATGTTGGGCAGGGCCTCCACCTGCGACTCGGTGAGCACATGGCCCAGGTCGCCCAGGTGCGCCACCGTCATCTCCGGGAACTCAAAGATGAAGAGGGTGTTGGGGTCGGCCACGCCGGCCGCGTTCTTGCCGTGCGTGGTGGCGATGCCGGTGATGAAAACGGACTCCACCTCATACTCGCCGGGGCCAGTAAAGACCTTGCGCGCGTCCTTCACTGCCTCAGCGTAGCTGTGGCCGGGCGCATCATGGCTGATGGTCACGATGTCCGCCTTCAGCCGCGGCAGCGTCAGTCCGATGCTTTTGTCGTAGGGGTCGCAAACGATGGTCAGGTTGCGATCCTTCAGTCTGAAACACGCGTGTCCGTACCAGTTGATCTCCAAAGAAGGATGCCTCCAGAAGTGCTAGATCGAGTAGCTGTGCTGGCAGGCATTATACCCACAATGCACAGGTAAGTCCAAACAGCCCCGAATCGCAACTGCTTAGCCGGCCGGTCGGAATCCGGGTTGTTCTCGTTTTTCTAAACCCGTTGCCCTGAATCAAAGACGGGAGCAGGTAATCCTGCTCCCGCCTTTGCCAGCGACTGCGGAAGTTGCCGCTGGACGCTGTCGCCCGCATTATCCTGCTCTGGTCTTCTCGGCAGCCTCGTCCACGACGCTTGACGCGGCCTCGGCTGCAGCTTCGCCGCTGGCGGCTGCGGCCTTGCCGGCCTCAGCCGCGGTCTCGCCTGGCTTGTTCTTGTCCAGGAAATCGCCCAGCTCCTCGTTGAAGCGGCGCAGGCCGCTCAGGAAGCCCTGCTTGATCTGCTTGGTGACGTCGTTCTTCTGCACGGCGTCAGCCGCGCGCGTGGCCTGGGCCTGCATGTCCTTGCCCAGGTCGCTCTTGCGCACATCCTCCGCCACATGGTCGATGCGGTCGCCGGCCATCTTCAGCGCCTTGCGGATCTCATCCTCGGCCTTGTAGCGCTCATCGCTTTCCAGGACCGTCTGCACGGCCGCCGCGACCTTGTTGCTCAGTTGGCCCAGCTCGTTCATGATCTGGGTGGTGACGCTATCGCCGTTGCCGGCCGCGCTCTTGGCTGTATCGGCGGCCTCTTGCGCGGCCTCGCCGGTGGTTTGGGTGGTGTTTTCTTCGTTCATGGTAGCCTCTTTTTTTGTTGCAGGTCCAGTGAGGTCGTGACTTCACAAGCCGCCGCGCGGCCCGAAGTCCCACATTGCTATTGTGCTATACGACCGTTGGCCGGTCAGGTTTCAGCGCAGCGTGGTGATGCGCACGGTGCTGGGCAGCGGCAGGGCGTCGCCCACCGCCTGGCCGGCGCCGTCCAGCCAGGCCACGCGCTCGCCGCTGGCCGGATCATACAGGCCGACCACCAGACGGGCGTTGCCCAACAGCGCATCCTCCCGCACGGGCACGCTGTGCCGGTCGACGATGATCTCGCCCGGCCGCCAACTGGATGTGGGACGCTCGCCGCCGGCCGGCTCCTGGTCCGATTGGCCGATGATCACCCCTTGCTCGTCCAGCAGGTGGACGAAGACGGTCAGCCGCTGGCCGGTGAGCTCGCTGGGCTGCCAGTAGAGGGTCAGATCCAGCGTCCCGGCCGGCGCCACCCGGTTCTCGGCCAGGTCATAGCCCAGCAGCGCGCCCACGGCCTGCGCGTTGGCCTCGACCGCGACGCGCGGCTCCGGCGGTGTGACCACCTGCTCCCGCTCCTCCACCTGAACCGGGCCCAGCTCAGCCAGCTCACCGTGGCGCGTGAACAGGCCCAAGGGGCCGCCGGAGGCCGCGGCCGGCAGGCGTTGGCCGGTGGCCGTGTCGAAGAGGCCCGCCACCAGGGTGTAGCTTCCCGCCTTCAGATCAGCGGGCAGGCGCAGGGTATGCTGGCTGCGCAGCAACTCGTCCGGCTGCCAGAGCTGGCTGGGACGCCAGGCCACCACCGGCCCTTCCCAGCCGACCGCCACCTGCCCCTGCCGATCCAACAGTTGCACGAAGGCGGCCAGATCGGCAGCGCCCGCGCCGTCCAGCGCGCGCCAAAAGAGGTTGACCATCAGGTCGTTGCCGGGCAGCAGCGGGCCGGAGGTGGCGCTGTAGCCCAGCAACTGGGCCGCGTTGCCGAAGCGGGTCTCCTGGCGGTGCTCGATGGGCAGTGCGCTCAAGGGGGGCATGGCGGCCGGCGACTGCACGGCGATCTGCCCCAGCGTCAACCGGCTGCCGGCGCCGGCTGGCTCCACCAGGGCGATGGGGCTGGCGCTGCCGGGGTGCGCCAGGCTGAGCTGCAGCTCATAGCTGCCCACGGGCATGCCGGCCGGCGCCAACAGCCCCACCCGCTGAACGCCGTCCTGGTCGACGGTCACATCGCGCTGCGCCCAGATGCGGCCATCGGCGCTGACCAGCCGCAGGCTGGCCAGATGCTGCTCGGTCAGGCCGGTGAACTCCAAGCTGACGGGCAGCATGTCGTTGTCGGCCGTCAGCGTTTGCTGCACCGTGCGCACATCGACCTGCAGACCGTTCTCGAAGCGGGCTGTGGCGGCCAGGGCCGGCGCGGCGGCCGCGGCCGGCCGGGGCGCAGCCCAGCCGGTCAGCCGGGTGCTGGGGCTGTACCAGCGGTTGGCGAGCTGATAGCTGGCCGCGGCCAGGTGTTGTTCGACCACATTCTCCAGCAGGCCACCCAGCGCCTGGTGCATGGGGAACCAGACGCGGCCGCGGCTCAGGCTGCTGTCCAGCGCCTCGGCCACCGCCGGCGTCCATTCGGCGCTGGGAGAGAGCAGCGGCTGCGGGCCGCTGGCCGCGCCGTAGCTCCAGAAATAGCCCACCTGCCAGGGATAGATCGCAAAAACGGTGTCCTCGCTGCGCCCCCACTGCGTCACCTGGCCGATCAACGGGCGATAATCCTCGTCGGCGTAGCGCGGAACCAGGTAGAAGGCGGCCAGCGACAGCGCGGCCAGCAGCGTCAACAGCGCCACGAAAAGGCGGGGCAGCGGGCTCTTGGGCGGCAGCACGACCATGCGCTGGCCGCGGCTGCGCACCGGGTCCGGCGGGGCCCAGACCGCGGCCAGCAACAGCAGGAAAGCCGGCAGGCCCAGCAGCAGCAGCCGTTCCCCGCGCGGCGGGAAGAAGGGATAGCTCAGGTTGACCAGCCAACCCAGCGCCAGCACGACGCTGAGGACGATGCCCAGATAGCTGAGCGTCAGCAGGTGGCCCTTTTCCAGCGGGCGGCGGCGCGCCAGTTGGATCAGGCCGACAGCCAGCAGGCCGACGCCCAACAGCCCCAGTGGCCACCAACTGGCCAGCGGGCCCTCCAGATGGCCGGCGCTGTAGGCTGCCAGGTGCCGGGCCAGGTAGAGCGGCAGGCTCAGCGGCTGGTCGGAGTCGGCGACTACCTTCTGTGAGATGTAGGGGATCAGGCGGGGAGTGGCGTAGAGCAGCCAGGGGATGAAGAGCAACAACGCCGCGCCCTGCGCGGCCAGCCAGAGCAGCATGCGCTGGCGGCCAGCCTGCACGCGCCACTGCACGGCCCAGCCGGCCGCGGCCAGGGCTATCAGCAGAAAGAGGGCGTAGTATTGCGTGTACAGCGCCAGGGTGATGGCGGCCACGTAGCCGGCCAGCCAGCCCCAACCGGCCGGCTGGGTGTCGCCCCGGATGCGGCGGCCCAGCCCCAGCCAGCGGCCGGCTGCGCCCATGGCCAGCAACGACCACACCGTCACCAGCGCGTACATGCGCACTTCTTGCGAGTAGTAGATGTGCAGCGGATTGATGGCCAGCAGAAAGGCGGCCAGCAGCCCCACCCGCCGGCCGCTCAGCCAATCGCCCACCAGGTAGATCAGCGGCACGGCGGCCACGCCGGCGGCCACTGACAGCCAGCGCAGGCTGACCGGCGACCACCCAAAGAGCGCGGCCCAGTCGCTCAACAGGGCATAGTAGAGCGGGGGGTGGATGTCCAGCGCGGTCAGCCGCAGCATCTCCCCCAGCGGTTGGTGCGCAAACCAGACGCTGTAGCCCTCGTCCCACCACAGCGGCTGGAAATCCAGTCGCGCCGCGCGCAGAAGCAGCGCCAGCAGCGTCAGCAGCGCCAGCAGCAGGAGATCCCCGCGCCTACTGCTTTGTCCAAACGAGGTATAGCCAGCGGAACTCGTCGTCATCCTGGGTCAGGCGAACGGTGGGTGAGACTGGGCGGCCGGCGCCATCGACCAGCCAGAGGGCAAAGCTGTTGCCGGCCAGCGCGCTCTTGCCGCGCGTGTCGGTGATCAGGTTGGCCTGGCGGTAGTCGACGAAATCAGGGCTGGGCGCGGTGCCGCGCCAGGGGCCGGCGCTGGTGGGCGCGGAGAGCCACTGTTGGCCGGTGGTTTCGTTGACGATGCGCAGATAATAGCCGCTCAGCGGGTTGTCGTCGGCATCGTTGACCTTCACGCCGACGCGCAGATAGTCCTGGTTGAAGGGAAAGGTGATTTGCTCGCCCAGCGCGAAGGGGAAAGCCGCGGCCGCCGGCGTTGCCGCGGCCGCGCCGGCCGCCGGCGCGCTGAGGGTGGGGGTGGGCAGGTCAGCGGAAAGCGCGACCGTTTCCAGCGGGCCTTCGGCGGCCACCACCTCGCTGGCCACCCAGCCGGTCTGGCCCTGGTAGCAGCAGATCTGCCACCAGAGGCTGTCCGCGTCGCGGCCGACGATCTCCAGCCGCTCCCCTTGCAACACCTGGCCCAGCACGGCGGCGTTGGCGTCCGGCCCGCTGCGCACATTGACGCGCGGATTGCTGACCACCACCTCAGGCCGGGGCTCCGGCGTGGCGGTGGGTGTCGGCG
>JACSRL010000075.1 GCA_014879765.1 Anaerolinea sp.
GCCGCCGCGCCGGAGATTCTGACCAGGCCATCGCCGAACCAGCGCGTCGCGGGATGCTGCACATCGGCGTTGAGCGCGCCGGCCAGGAACAAATGCTCGGCCGTGGCCAGCCACGGCGCCTCGGGCGGCGGCGTCTGGGCCGCGCCGTCCGACGTCAGCGGCGCGCCGAAGCGCAGGTCCTTCACGCCCTGGCTGCGCTGATGCAGGACGCGGCCGATGATGCGGGTGATGGGGTTGGGCACAGCCTGCAAGGTTGCCGTCGTGGCATGGGCCAGCCGCTCCAGATCCGCGCCGTCGTGGGGCGTCCCCAGGTAGATCAACCGCGCCGCCTGGGCCACCCAGGGCAGTTGGCGCTGCTGGCCCCAATGGCAGGCGCTGCGCAATACCAGCCCGCCCATGCTGTGGCCGATCAGCAACAGTTCCTCTATCGGCGTCGGATAGCTGGCCAGCAGCTCATCCAGCAAGGCTGCCAGCCGCTGGCCGTTGGCCGCGATGGGCAATCCCGTGTTGTAGCGCAGGAAGAGGGGAGCGTAGCCGTGCTCGGCGTGCAGCCGCGCGCCGTAGGATGTGGTCTGCGCTGGGTTGGCGGGGTCGGGGAAGGCCCAGACCCCCTCATTGCCGGCCAGGCCATGCACCAGGACGCAGACCTTGCCGCTGGGCTGGGGATGGACGCGCAGCAGGCTGGCGGGGCTCAAGGGCAGCGGGCGGCGATCCTGGTAAAAGGCCATGTCAATGGCCAGGCCATTCTGCCGCACGCTCAGATAGTCGCCGAAAAAGCCGTTGACAATGGACACCGCTGCCGTGGCCCAGCCTTGGGCGATGCCGGCCGGCGAGTTGAGATCTTCAGACATCGATGAGCTTTCCTGGGAGTAACTGCTCAGGCATGGGAAACCGGGTTTTTGTCTCGCAGACCATGCCCGCACGAGAAAACCCGGCTTCTGAACGACTCTGGCTGTCAGCGCAGCGCGGCCGGCCGGCTGTCCTCCGCCGTCGGCTTGCCCCACCACAGCGTCCTGAACTTCGCGTCCTGGATCACCGCCAGGTAGATGGGCCGCCCTCCAACGTAGTCGTTGTGCTGCAGCGCATCCAGGAAGGTGTCCCAGGCGGGGGTGTAGAGATATTGGTTGCTGATCACCCGCCACTGGCCCCCCTGTTTGAAGAAGAGCATGACGTGCGCGGCGTTGGCCCAGCCGATGTCGCGGTCGAAGGGATTGAGCAGCACCGTCACCAGGTAGCGTTCCTCCGGCCGGTCGCAGAAGGGCTCCACGTTGGCGGCCGAGAAGTAGGCCAGCCCGTCGCAGTCGTCCTGGAATTTGCCGGTGCTGAGCAGTTGAAAGGCCGCGTTGCCCAGGCTGGGGAAGGAATCGATCACGCCGCCCAGCGGGTCGGCCACCCACTCGGCATGTTCCCTCAGCCAGCCGGCGTACTCATCCAGCGAGTTGAACTGTAGGGGCTGCCAGGGCACGGCCGGCTTGGTCAGGTTGGCCACGCGCGAAAAGGGGCGCTTCAGCCAGACCATCCACACGGCCAGCCCCTGGCGCCAGCCCCAGACCACGGCACGTTGTCGTCGTTTCATCGATGAAGGCCAGGAGTCTGTAGTTTATGGGTCGCCAAAGTCGACATCTTCGAGTTTGACTCCCAAACCCGCCCGATAACTTGTGCGTGCTTCAGCAATCCGCGCAATGAAGCGCGGATCGTTCTCCAAACGATAGTCAATCCAGTCGTCCTCAGTGGCAAAGCCGATTAACACCCCCGCGGGCTTGCCATGACGCGTGATGATGATATCTTCGTCTGTAGCCAGCCGCAAGAACCTGGAGAGATCATCTTTTACTTCAGACAAAGCCACCTGTTTCATCTTCCAACACTCGCTTCCGCAGTGAGAATGATATCGTAGCGCATTTTGGCTATAGTATAGCCAGAATGTGCTGGCGTGCAATTGATAGCTTCATCATGTCAAAAGTGATGTCCTCATGTGCTGCTCAGCTCAGGACGCAGGAATCTACGGGCTTGTCGTTGTTAAACTGGCAGTCGTCCCGGCAAAATACGCTGTGGCTGAGCTCTGGAACAGCTGATGAACTCCTCAAATGCGGATGGACAGTGCGCTATGCAGACTGTCCATCGTCGCCTATGCACGCCCAAGCAAGGTCTTGTAGAACACCTTCGGCGTTAGCGGCTGGCCGGTCAGCAGGTGCTGGGCGCGGAAGAGGCGCGCGGTCAGCCGGATGATGAAGTAGGCGGTGACGAATTGCAACACGGCGGCCAGCACCGCCTGCCACAGCGGCACCTCGGTCGCGGCCATGCGGCCGATCATGGCCACCGACGAGGTCAGCGGGAAGAGGCTCAGAAAGACGGTGAACGGGCCGGTAGGGTTGCTGAACGAGGTGGCCATGAACATATAGGCGATGATGATGGGCATCATCACGATCCAGGTGACGCTTTTGGTCTGGTTCACGTCCGGCGCCAGCGCGCCGATGCCGGCAAACTGGGCGCCGTAGATGGCATAGCCGCCCAGGAAGTAGATCAGCGCCCACAGCAGCAGGCTGATGGGAAGGCTGAAGCCAGCCGGGATGGCCAACGCCGAGCCGCCGAAGCTGGAGATGGCCCACAGCACCCCCAGCCACAGCGCGGTCATCAGCAGGCCCAGCAGGCCCAGCGCGGCCACCTTGCCCGTCACCATCTGCGCCGCGGAGACGGAGGTCATCAACACCTCCATGACGCGGTTCTTCTTCTCGTCGATCAGCGCGTTGATCAGGATGCCGCCGGGCATGATCAGCGCCATGTAGAGGATCAACACCATGAAGAGCGGGAACATCTCGCCGATCCACGATTCGTCGGTGGCTGCGGCCGCGGGGGCCAGCGAGGTAGTCCGCACCTCCAGCGGCTGTTGCACCGCGCTGGCCAGCGCCGCGTCGCCGCCCAGCAGGTTGGCCAACAACAGATGCTCGATCAGGCCGGCGTCCAGCCGGTCAGACAGCACACGGAATTCGGGCGTGACGTAGGTGACCCGGCCGCTCTGCACATAGTCGGGCGCGATCAGATAGTAGCCGGCGATCGTGTTGGCGTGCAGAGCGGCCTGCGCCGCGGCCTCGTCGTCGTAGCGGATCAACTGGTCCGCGGGCAGATCGGCGGGCAGGATGCGGATCAGGCCGGCGCTGTCCACGTAGCCGGCTGGGCGGCTGGCGGCCACGGCCGCCGCGGCTGTGGCCGCGGCCAGCGTATCTTCCATCGCGTTGCGGCTGGCCAGGCCGATGCCCAGGGCGATCAGGCCCATGACCACCGGCGCGACGATGGCGATGATCACAAACGATTTGCGCCGCAGCGAGGTGCGGATCTCGGCGGCCATGATCATGAGGGTTTTTTGCATGGTTCGAGCTCCTCACCCTCTTCTCCGCCACAGCCGCAGCCCCTGCCCATAGCGCAGCATGTTGGCGCGGAAGAGCTTGCCGGCCAGCCAGATCAACAGCATGCCGCAGACCAGGGCCACCAGCGCCGCGGCCAGGAACTGGAGCGCCGGCACCTGCATGAAGATGCTGCGCACCGCCAGTGTGGTCACTGCTGTGGGGGGAAAGAGGCTGAAGGCGATGGCCAGCGGGCCGTTGGGGCTGTTGCCGAAGGCGAAAAAGAGATAGATGGGCATGAAGATGATCAGGAAGCCAACTCCGCCGATCTGCTGCGCCTCCTGAGTGTCGACGATGGTGGCGCCCAGGGCGACCATGGCCGCGGCGATGCACAGGAAGCTGGGCACGGCCACCAGGATCACCAGCGCCAGGTCGCGCCAGGGAATCGCGATGCCGCGCAGCCAGTCCCAGCCCATGACGGTGGCGCCAAACCAGGCGAAGCCCAGCATCAGCGCCACCCAACTGGCGGCCAGCAAGAGCGCCATGCCCACCACGCCGATGATCTTGCCGGCCATCATCTGGCTCGGCGAAATGGAGGAGACCACGATCTCGATGGTGCGGTTCTGCTTCTCGGCCGCCATGGTTTCCATCAGGGTGGCCGCCACCGTCATCACCAGGAAGGCGAAGAGGAGGGCGAGCATCAATGGCAGAAACGTTCCCAACCCGGGCGCGCTGAGCGGAGTTTCCCGGCCGCGGTCGGTGGCGCGGATGATGATCTCAGGCCCGGCCAGCGCGCGGTCAGCCACCTGCGCCTCCTGGCCGGCCAGCAGATTGCGCCGCACCAGCTCGTTGAAGGCCCGCACGGCCGCGCTGTCGAGCTGGCTGCTATACACCAGCTCGGTCTGGCGCGTGTGGGGGTAATCGACGGGCAGCAGGTAGTAGGCATCGATCTGCCCCTCGTCCAGGGCCGCGCGCGCCTGGGTCGCGCTGGCGAAGGGCAGCAGGGTGATTTTTCCGTCGGCGTTGGCCGGCGGCTGCGTCAGCGCATGGCCAGGATCCACATAGCCCAACGCGGTGGACTGCTGCTGCATGGTCTCACTCAGCCAGCCCATGGCGATCATGAAGCCCAGAAAAAGGGGCAGGGCCAGGATCGCCAGCAGGAAGCTGCGCTTGAACACATCTTTCCTGAACTGCTGTTCGGCGACGAGCCAGATCTTCAACATCACGTCGTTCCTTTATTCTTCGGCCAGTCAGAAACCGGGTTTTTTCGGAAAAACCCGGTTTCTCTGCCGGTTTCTCTGAACGATCACTGCTCACCCACCACCCGGATGAAGATCTCATCCAGGCTGGGCAGGGCGATCTCGAAACGCTCGATGACGCACTGCTGGCTGACCAGTTGCTGCAAGATCTCCTGCGGGCTGGTCTCTTGATCCAGCGTCAGTTGCAGCGTGTCGTTGTGCGATGTCACAGCCTGCACGCCGGCCAGCGCCGGCAGCTCGCCATCCAGCTTCACCCGCACCGCGTGGCCCGAATGCTCACGCTGGATCTGCGCCAGGTCGCCGTAGAGCACGTTGCGCCCCTGGTTGATCAGCACGATGCGGTTGCACAGCTCTTCCACCTGGTGCATGATGTGGGTGGACATGATGATGGTCACCCCCTGCCCGCGCAGCTCGGTCAGCAGTTCGATGGCCATCTGCGTGTTGACCGGGTCCAGGCCGCTGAAGGGCTCGTCCATGATCAGCAGCTCCGGCCCGTGCAGCACGGTGTTGATGATCTGCGCCTTCTGCTGCATGCCCTTGCTCAGCTCCTTGACCTTCTTGGCCCGATGCTGGGCCAGGTCGAAGCGCTCCAGATAGGGCTGCAAGCGGCGGCGGGCGTCGGTCTTGGAGAGACCCTTGAGGGTGGCCAGGTAGATCAGGCAGGGCTCCAGCGGCATCTCCTGGTAGAGTCCACGCTCCTCCGGCATATAGCCGATGCGGTTTTTCTTGGCCTCGGTCATGGGGCCATCCAGGATCGACACCGTGCCCGCGTCAGGCTGGAAGATGTCCAGCATCAGGCGGATCGAGGTGGTCTTGCCGGCGCCGTTGGGGCCCAGCAGGCCGAAGATCTCCCCCTGCTCTACGGCAAAGGAGACGTCGGCCACAGCCTGGGTGGGGCCAAACGCTTTTTTCAGATGAGAAACTTCCACGGTAGCCATAGCCGTGTTATCCTTTCTTGACGCGCCCTCGATGCACAACTGACCTGCAAGAGCGGTTGCGCAGCCCTGTTCGATAGGGCCGCGGCCGCGACGCGCGGTCTGGGCCTGATGGCGTTCATGGGGCGATCGGTTACAGGCGGGAGTTCTGTGTGGTCATTGCGGCCGAACGGAGTGATAGAGTCATGGGTGCGCTGGGATTAAACAGACAGCTCGATTGGCGGAGCCTATCGCCGGCTCAGACCGCCATGGCGCTGCCTACCCAGCCACCTACTCTGACCCTCGAAACTCATCAACAATGCGTCGGATCTGCGC
>JACSRL010000553.1 GCA_014879765.1 Anaerolinea sp.
CTGCCGCTCAGGCCGGTCTTTGCGCAGCACCCCGGATGGGGCCGACCGAGCCTGCAGCCGCCCCGCCCCTGCGCTCAGGCCGGTCTTTGCGCAGCACCCCGGATGGGGCCGACCGAGCCTGCCGCCACCCCGCCACTGCCGCTCAGGCCGGTCTTTGCGCAGCACCCCGGATGGGGCCGACCGAGCCGGCCGCCGCCCCGCCCCTTATCGCTCAGGCCGGTCTCTGACCGCTAACCAACTCATTTCAAACACACCCGTTTCTCATCCTCACAAACTCTCCCCCAGCCGCGCGATCCGCTCCAAATGGCGATCATCCGCCAGCGGGTCGTAGCCGGGCCGCAGATAGCAGTCGATGAAAAACGCCAGCGGATAGCGGCCGATGGCGCTGCCAAAGGCCTGGCGGTGCTGGGCAAAGGTCTCGGTGCGACCTTGGGTGATTGCTGACATGGGGACACCTCAGGGAAATCAGAGGAACCAGGGGAACTCAACGTGTCGCAGAGCCGTTGACCGTTCACCGTCCACCGTTCACCGTTTACCGTTCACCATTCTCCTCTGTCTCTTACACCACACCCAGCTCGCGCAGCACATCCAGCACGCGTGGCAGGGGTCGTTGCCAGAGCCAGGAGATTCGCAGCCAGAAGCCGGGTACAATGGCTGAGCGGTAGATGCCCTCCCGGTCGGGGGCGATCAGTTGATAGACGCCGGCCGGGTCGAGCTGGTAGAACTCCGCGCGCCGGGTGTGAGGATCGAGCAGCCAGTACTCCGGGATGCCGGCCTGTTCATATTCGTAGAACTTCTCCCCGCGGTCGCGTCCCACGCTCTCCGGTGAGATGATCTCCACCGCCAGATCGGCCGGGCCAGCCAAATAGGTGTCGTGCAGTCGGTGCAGGTGTTCGGAGGCAACAAAGAGCAGATCTGGCTCACGACCCGACGACGCCAGCTTCATCTGAAACGGCGGCACAATCAGAGCGCCCAGATCGTGTTCCTCGACATAGATGCCAATAAGCTGGGCCAGAAAACCGCCGATGCTCTGGTGGAGCAACGAAGCAGGACTGGTCATAATCACCTCTCCTTTCACCCACTCGGCCAGCGTATCCTCGTCGGCCCAGGCCAGGAACTCCTCATAGCTCATGCGCGCCGGCTGCGCGGGCGCCAGCAAGACATTCAGCATCTGCCGCCGCAGCGGCCGCTCCGCTGGTTCAGCGCCAGCCAATACTCGCGTCACAAGATCGTCCGTCAAAACAGCCATCAGACACCTCCTTGCAGCTTCACTCCGCCCAGTATAGCCCAAGCAAACGCAAAGAGCAAGCGCCGATAAAGTTGCCAACTTTCCGAAAAGTTGGCAACTTTATCGGCCCATCGGCGCGTGATCAAAGGTTGGTCATTGCACGCCTCTTCAGCTACAATACCCTGGCTGGCCCACCGCGCTGCGGCGCCTGGATGTCGTTTGGTCTCTGGCCGCGCGCTGTGCTAAGATAGCAGCCGACAAACTACTAAGGATGATCGAGCATCGATGAACGACCAAGAACGCCCCCAAGATTTGACCGTCAACCGCCAGGAGGAGACCCTGGAGATCGTCTGGGCCGACGGACACCGCAGCATCTACCCGTTGGCGGGCATCCGCAATGTCTGCCCCTGCGCCGAGTGCCGCGGCGGCCATGAGGCTATGAGCCAGCCGGTGGAGCGGGCCGCGCTGTTCGAGCGCCCCGACCGAACCTGGCAGCTCAGCAGCGCCTTCCTGGTCGGCCACTACGCCCTGGGCATCGAATGGGCTGACGGCCACGACAGCGGCATCTACACCTGGACCTTTTTGCGCGACCTCTGCCCCTGCGACGAATGCGAGGCGGCGCGGGCTGGCGCGCCGGAGATCTATTCCGCATGACACGCCAGACTTCGGGAGTCGCCGCCAAGACGGCGACTCCCGAAGTCTGGTCACCAACCATGACCAAGAAACCAGCGAAAAACGCCTACTCCACCGACCCGGACGACGGGCCGCCCTCCCCCTTCGCGGCGCTGGCCGCGCTGGCGGTCGATCCGGCGCCGGTCGCGTCTGCTTCCCGCATCGCCCCACCCCCCAGCCAGCCGCCCAAAAACCTGGCCGCGGCCGTGCCGGCGCTGCAAGGCAACACGCCGGTGCGCGTCGGCCGTGAGCGCAAAGGCCGCGGCGGCAAGACCGTCTCCATCATCACCGGCGTCATGAGTCGCGACGCCGGCCAGCAGGCGCTGCTCAAGCTGCTCAAAGGCAAGCTGGGCACCGGCGGCGCGCTGGAAGAAGGCGCGATCATCATCCAGGGCGACCACCGCCAGCGCATCGTGGAGATCCTCAACGAGCTGGGCTATAAGGCGAAGGTGGCGGGGGGATGAGGCGTGAAACGTGAAACGTGAGGCGTGACGAGTGATGCGTGAGGCGCTGCGTTACGAGTAACTCGTAACGAGTAACTCGTAACCCGGAGATATCGCCCGCAATTCCGGTTACGAGTTACGCATTACTCGTTACGTCTCACGGCCGCCAGTCTCCAACCAAATCTATCCCTCTAACCAAGGAGCACCCAATGATCCGACAACCACTGACCGGCGACTGGCAGTTCCGCCAGGCCGGGACCGATTCCTGGCTGGCCGCGACTGTTCCCGGCGGCGTGCATACTGACCTGTTGGCGCTGGGCTTGATCCCTGACCCCTTCGTGGCCGACAACGAGCTCCAGGTCCAGTGGGTGGCCGAGAGCGACTGGGAGTATCGCCGCACGTTCACGGCCGACCCGGCGCTGCTGGCGGCGAAGAATATCGTTCTGGTCTGCGATGGGCTGGACACCGTGGCCGACCTCACCCTCAACGGCGTCTATCTGGGCCACGCGCAGAACATGTTCCGGCGCTGGGAGTGGGATGTCAAGGGCCTGCTGCGGGCGGGCGAGAACGAACTGCGCATCCATTTCGGCTCCCCGGTGCGCTTCATCACGGCCAAACAGGCGGAGCTGCCCCTCACCGGCGGCGGCGACATGCCCGGTGGCCCACACCTGCGCAAGGCGCCCTGCCACTGGGGCTGGGATTGGGGGCCCAAGCTGCCCCCCATCGGCATCTGGCGCGCGATCGGGCTGGAGGGCTTCGCCGCGCGGCTGACCGATGTCCATCTGCGCCAGCGGCACGAGGAGGGAACTGTCACCCTCAGCGCGGAGATCAAGGCCCAGGCGCCCTACGGCCTGGACGTGGAGATCATGGCGACGCTGGCCGTCACCAGCCCGACCGGCCAGCGGTTCACGGCCGAATACAAGCTGCTCTATCTGTGGGCCGGCGAGCCGCACTTCGCCGATCTGGAGGTGGAGATCCCCGACCCGCAGCTTTGGTGGCCCAATGGCTACCCGACGCCCGGCCGGCCGGCCGGCGCGGCTCAGCCTCTTTATCAGGTTGAGATTACGCTCAGTCAGAAGCAGGCCGTGCTGGACCAGCGCAGCTACCAGATCGGCCTGCGCACGGTGGAGCTGCGCCAGGAGCCGGACGCCTGGGGCCAGGAATTCGTCTTTTATGTCAATGGTGTGCGTCTCTTTGCCAAAGGGGCCAACTGGATCCCGGCCGATTCCTTCCCGACGCGGGTCGATGGCGCGCGGCTGGAAACGTTGATCAAGGCCGCGGCCGACGCCAACATGAACATGCTGCGCGTCTGGGGCGGCGGCTTCTACCCCGACGACCCCTTTTTCGACCTGTGCGACCGCTACGGCCTGCTGATCTGGCAGGATTTCATCTTCGCCTGCGGCATCTACCCCACCGACGCCGGTTTCGTCGAGACCGTGCGCGTCGAGGCGGTGGAGACGGTGCGTCGCCTGCGCCACCGCGCCTCGCTGGCGCTGTGGTGCGGCAACAACGAGATGGAGGAAGGCTGGTGCGACTGGGAATGGAACCAGCCCGACGATCCGGTCAACCAACGGCTCAAGGCCGGCTATGACCGCATGTTCCGTCACATGCTGCCGGAGCTGCTGGCCAGGGAGGACCCTGACCGCCCCTACTGGCCCAGCTCCGCCTCGGCCAACACCCCCTTCGACGGCCCCAACAACCAGGTGCAGGGCGACTGCCACTACTGGGCGGTGTGGCACAAGGCCGCGCCCTTCACGGCCTACCGCGACCAGTTCCCGCGCTTTATGAGCGAGTTCGGCTTCCAGGCGCTGCCCACCCTGCCCACCATTGCCGCCTTCGCCGATCCGGCTGACTGGAACCTGAGCTCCTACGTCATGGAGCATCACCAGCGCAGCCCCGTGGGCAACCGGCTGATCATCGCCCAGATGGCGCAGAGCTTCCGTCTGCCCAAGGATTTCCCCTCGCTGGTCTATCTGAGCCTGATCTTGCAGGCCGAGGGGATCCGCTACGGCGTGGAGCACTGGCGCAGGAACCGCGCCCGCGTCAGCGGCACGCTGATCTGGCAGTTGAACGACTGCTGGCCGGTGGCCTCCTGGTCATCCATCGACTATTTTGGCCGCTGGAAGGCCTTGCACTACGCCGCGCGGCGTTTCTATGCACCGCTGCTGCTCTCGGTGGCCGACGAGGGGAAGACCATGGCCGTGCATCTGACCAGCGACCTGACAGAGCCGGTGGACGTGCTGCTGCGCTGGCGGCTGGAGACGCTGGATGGACAGGTCTTGCAGCAGGGCCAGCAGGCTGTGCGCGCCCGTGCGCTGGCCGACACCCTGGCCGGCGTCCACGATTTCTCCGCGCTGGTGACGGACGAGAACCAGCGCGAGGTGGTCTTCGTCGTCGAGCTGTGGCAGGAGGGCCAGCGCGCGGCCTGGACTGTGACTCCCTTTGTCCCCAGCAAGCACCTGGCGCTGCGCGATCCCGGCCTGACGGTCAGCGCCCGTGTCGAGGGCCAGACGCTGTACGTCGATCTGTCCGCGCAGTCGCTGGCGCGCTTCGTGGAGCTGTCCATCGACGGCGTCGATGTGGTGTGGAGCGACAACTACTTCGATCTGCCGGCCGGCGCGACCGTCACCATAACCTGCCCGCGGCCGGCGGGATGGAGGGCGGAGAGCCGGGTGACAGCCCGGTCGCTGGTCGATTCGTTCTAGCCCGGCCAACGCGACAGGCTATTCAGGCGCGGCGTCAAGCGCCTGGATATGCCTGCGTATCCAGGCCGTCAGGCCGGCTTCGCCCAGACCCCCGCTGGCGACCGCGAGCATGATCCGCACGACCTCTGGCTCCGGCGCGTCCAGGCTCCAGCCGTTGAGGTCCAAGAAGACCGCCATGGCGACAAAGCCAACGCGCTTGTTGCCATCCACGTAGCCGTGCCCACTGGTCAACCCAAAGCCGTAGGCCGCCGCCAGGGCAGCAATGTCGGTCACGTCATCGTAGGCCCATTGATTGCGGGGCCGCGCCAATGCCGACTCGATGACGCCGTCATCGCGCACGCCATAGAGGCCGCCGAAACGTTGCAACTGCTGAAAGTGGATGGCGTCCACCCAGACCCGCTTCAACCAGATCGGCTCGCTCATCGGGCCAGCTCTTGCAAAGCGTTCTGATAGCGCTTGCTGATGCGCGCCTCGGCCTCCATGACGCGCAGGAAATCAGGGTCATAGGGCGTCAGCAGGATGCCCTGCTCGGTTTCGACAGCGTAGGCCCTGTCGCCGGCAGAGAGGTTGAGCCGGTCGGTCATCGCCTTGGGCAGAGTCGCTCCCAGCGACCCACCGTAGGGACGCAGCGTTACTTCCTTGATCATGACGAACTCCTCATCAAAAGTTGTAACAAAAGTATATACTTACGGATGGGTTCCGTCAACTTGCGAGATTATCAAAGAAAGTAACTGCTCAGCCGGCGGGCCAAACGTTGATCTCGTTACGGCTGCGCCTACTCGATCCGAGGGTTGA
>JACSRL010000452.1 GCA_014879765.1 Anaerolinea sp.
GGCGTTGTACAGCTCGATATACTCGTCGTTGCCGTCGCCCAGGATGCCGTCGTTGTTCCAGTCCACATCCTCTGGATTGGGCATATACTCGTTCAGGCTGATCCCGTCGGGATAAGGGGTGGGCGACACGGCCAGGGTTGCGGTCGGTGTCGCCGACGGCGAGGGCGCCGCGCTGGCGGTCGGCGTGGCCGATGGAGTCGGTGTGGCGGTCCAGGCTGGCGGCAGATTGGGCGAGCCGGGCGAGGGAGGATAGCTGCGCGTCCATTGAATGCCGCCGTCCACCGTCTTGCTGTAGGCTTCGTCGCCGACCGTCTGGCTGTAGCTGGTGCTCTCCACCTCGACGCCGTCGGGGCGCAGCAGGCGTACCGTGTCGCCGCTGTTGTTCAGTCCGACGCCGCTCTCCCGGCTCCACAGCAGCAGGAAGTCGTGGGCGCCCACGGTGGAACCGGGCGGCAAGGTGTAGGGCGCGGTTCCGCCGTTGGCCACATCATCCACCCGCCAGCCGCTCAGGTCGACCATGAAATCGTTGGCGTTGTACAGCTCGATGTACTCGTCGTTGGCGTCGCTCACGATGCCATCGTCGTTCCAGTCGGAGATCGGCTTGGGCATGAACTCGTTGAGGCTGACGCCGCTGGGGTAGTTGCCAGGCGTGGCTGTCGGGGTGGGCGTAGCGGTCGGCGCGGGCTGGTTGGAGGCGCCGGGCGAGGGCGGGTAGACCCGCGTCCACTCGCTGCCGCCATCCACCGTCTTGCTATAGGCCTGGTCGGCGACCGTCTGGCTGTAGCTGGTGCTCTCCACCTCGACGCCGTCGGGGCGCAGCAGACGTACCGTGTCGCCGCTGTTGTTCAGTCCGATGCCCGTGTCGCGGCTCCACAAGACCAGGAAGCCATGCGCCGCCACCGTCGTGCCGGAGGGCAGGGTGTAAGGCGCGGTTCCGCCGTTGGCCACGTCATCCACCCGCCAGCCGCTCAGGTCGATGGCAAGATCGCCGGCGTTGTACAGCTCGATGTACTCGTCGTTGGCGTCGCCCAAAATGCCGTCATTGTTCCAGTCAGCTTCTGGATTGGGCATGAACTCGTTCAGACTGACGGCCACAGGCGGCGCAGTGGGCGTGGCAGTCGCCGAAGCCGTGGGTGTGGCCGTGTCTGTGGCCGTGCTGGTCGCAGTGGCCGGCGCGGGGGGCAGATTGGCCGCGCCGGGCGAGGGCGGATAGCCGGTGGTCCACTGGCTGCCGCCGTCCACGGTCTTGCTGTAGGCCACATCATCGCCCACGGCCGCATAGCTGGCGCTCTCCACCTCGACGCCGTCGGGGCTCAGCAGGCGCAGCGCGCCGCCGTTGTCGTCCAGTTCGAGACCTGTGGCGCTGCCGAAGAGAAGCAGGTGGCGCTGGCCGGGCAGCAGCGTGCCGGGCGGCAGGGTGTAGGGCTGCGCGCCGCTGCTTTCCCCGCCATCGAGGATCCACCCGCTCAAGTCCACGTCGAAGGCGTTGGCGTTGAAGAGCTCGATGTACTCGTCTCCCCGGTCGGCGACACCGTTGCCGTTCCAGTCGGAGGCGGGGCGCGGCATGAATTCGTTGAGGAAGACGCCGCCGGGGGGAAGCTGGGCCACGGGACGGGCGGACGCGGCGCCCAACGCCGCGCGCGGGCCGAGGATGAGCAACAAGACGCTGCCGGCCGCCAGCAGGCCGGCGGCCCACGATCGACTGGATGCACGAACTGATGCCATGATCCCACCTCCACACAGTGCGACGCCCCGCCGAGTGCCCGGCGTAGACAGGTAGCCTGGCGCATGTCAGGAAATGGCTCGCCATCGTAACTGCTCAGCCGTAGGTGCCGGGCACTTGAGTCTACTATGAAGTCAAGCGCAAGTGCCCGGCACCTGAGCAGTTACTCGCCATCTCCCTGAAAGCCGCGGCCAGAGCGGCCAGGAAGAAGCCAGACTTCGGAAGTGGCCGAACATCTGGAAGCAACGAATCTTGCCCACGCCCAGCGGCGTTCTGCCCAGACCTCGGCCACTTCCGAAGTCTGTATGAAAAAGGCGGCTGCGGGCCTTCCTGGCCGACCGCAACCGCCTTCACCTGCCGATGGTCTACTTGATCTCCTTGGGCGGATCGCCCAAGGCGCTCTCCAACGAGCCCAGCCAGCGCTGCGCCTCCTGCATGCGATGCGCGGCGTAGGTTTCTTGCAGCCGCCAAAGCTGGCGGATCAGCCCGCGCAGCCCTTCGATATCTTTGCGCAGCGGCGGAAAGCCCACTGCCAGGTCCCGGTTGACCTTGTCCTGCTCGCTCCAACGATGATCCCATTCCAGGGTCTGCTTCTTCCAACGTTTCTCGTCCTCGGCCAGGAATGCATCCAGCTCCTTGCGCTGGCGCTCCTCCGCCAGGCGCTGCAGCTCGGCCACCTGGTGCTGCTCGCGCCGGACGCTCTCCTCCAACCCCTGGATGCTCAACAAAACCCGCTTGCTGTCGTTGATGTGGGTCTCGAAACCCTGCACCCGCTTCTGCTGTTCAGCCATCACCGTGCGCTGTTCTTCGAATTCCTGGCGCCAGGTGGTCAGTTGACGGTCACGCTCCACGTCCAGCAGCTTCTGGCTCTCGACGAAGTTGGCCACCTGGTTGCGCATCTGGTCGGGCACCGGCTGCACGGCAGCCACCGCGCGCTCGACGCGCTGGATGCCCGACTCCAGCAAGGGCAGCTTGCCCGAGGCCGCCTCGACGCGCTTGAACAGCTCCACTGTCTCCTGCTGCAACTGGGCGATGCGCTTGTTGTCCTGAGCGCGTTGCTCCATCAGGAAGGGCAGGCTGCGGGTGCGCTCGTCGATGTCCTTGTTGACGCTGTTGACCTGCTGGCGCACCGCCATCACAATCTCGCTCAGGCGCTGATCCTCGGCCTTGCGCTGCAGCAGCTCCTCCTCGATGCGGCCGAAACGGGGCAACTCCTTGCGCACCTCCGACAGGCCGCGCGCGGCCGACTCGCGCTCGGCGCCGCGCAGCCGTTCGTTTTCGCGCTGATCGGCCAGGCGCTGCTCCTCCTGGCGTTGCAACATCAACACCAGCTCATTCTTGAGCTGCTGCAAGGCCTGGTCCACCTGGCTGAAGCGCACCAGTTGAGCCTGGGTGCTGGCCAACTGGCCTTCCAGCTCCTGGATGCGCCGGGCCTGTTCGACGATCTCGGTGGCCTGGCTGTCGATGCGCTGCTGCAGCTTGGCGGTGTCGCCGCGGCCGCGGCGGTGTTCTTCGTCCAGCCAGGTTACCATCTGGCTCAGTTGATCGATATCCATGCATATCCTCGGGGATTGATTTCTGGCGCGGCATTATAGCATGGCTCAGCGCAACGCGCAATGAGACCGCGCGCCTGGCGTGCCGGTTCAGCCCATGACTTCGGAAGCCGCAACTGCTCAGCCGGCGCGCCGTTCGATGTGCGCGCCCAGGCTCAGCAGCTTGCGTTCCAACTGCTCGTAGCCCCGATCGATCTGGGCGATGTTGCCGATCTCGCTCACCCCTTGGGCGCAGAGGGCCGCGATCACCAGCGCCATGCCGGCGCGGATGTCCGGGCTGACCACGGTGCTGCCGCGCAACGTCGATGGCCCCACCACCACCGCGCGATGCGGGTCGCAGAGAATGATCTGCGCGCCCATGGCGATCAGCTTGTCGGTGAAGTAGAGGCGGCTCTCGAACATCTTGTCGTGGATCAGCACCGTGCCCTGGGCCTGGGTGGCCGTTACCAGGGCGATGCTCAACACGTCGGCCGGAAAGGCCGGCCAGGGCGCGTTGTCGATGGTCGGCACCGCGCCGCCCACATCCGGCTGGATCATCAGATCCTGTTCATCCTCCACCACCAGGGTGTCGCCCTCGTAATGCATGCGCACCCCCAGCCGCTTGCTGAACACCATGTCCACCATGCGCAGGTGCTCGCGATTGACGCCGCGGATGCGCACCTCGCCCGGGGTCACCGCGCCCAGCCCGATGTAGCTGCCGATCTCGATGTGATCGGGGCAGATGGTCCATTCGCCGCCGTGCAGCCGGTCCACCCCCTCGACCACCAGGATGTTGCTGCCAACGCCGCTGATCTTGCCCCCCATGCGGTTGATGCACAGGCAGAGGTCTTGCACGTGCGGCTCCGAGGCGGCGTTGCGGATCACGCTGGTTCCCTGGGCCAGAGCGGCCGCCATGATGGTGTTCTCCGTCGCGGTGACGCTGGCCTCGTCCAGCAGGATATCGGCGCCGGCCAACCGGCGGGCGTGCAGGGCAAAATCGCCGTTGTGGCTCACCTGGGCGCCCATGGCCTCCAGCGCCAGCAGGTGGGTATCGATGCGGCGGCGGCCGATCTTGTCGCCGCCCGGCAGGGGCAGGTGGATCGAGCCGGCGCGGGCCAGCATGGGGCCGATCAGGGTGATGGAGCCGCGCGTGCGGCGGAAAAGATCGGGGTCAGGCGTGGTGTGGCGCAGGGTGTGCGCGTGCAGGGTCAGCGTGTTGTCATCTTGCCACGTGGCCGCCACGCCCAGCTCAGCCAGCAGCTCAAGCTGGGTCTCGATATCGCCGATGCGCGGCACATTGTGCAGGATCAGCGGCTCGTCGGTGAGCAGGCAGGCTGCCAGCAGCGGCAGGGCGGCGTTCTTGTTGCCGCTGGGCGTCACCTCGCCGTTGAGGGGATGGCCCCCTTCGATGATGAATTGTTCCATGGGGTTGATCTCCGCAGGTGAAACGGGGTGGTTGAATGGGAGGGCATTCCGAGAACGGTGATCCGTAACTCGTAACGAGTAACTCGTAATCCGGAGCGTGTGAGGATGGGAAGCGCCTCTTTATTGCGCAGGACGTGAAGAGCAGCCGGTTACATGCCACGCATCACGCTTCACACATCCGCCGCTCCGCGCAACTCACAACCATCTCTCATGCTCGCACACTCCGGGTTACGGGTCACGAGTTACACATTACGTATCACGCTTCACGCAAAAACACCCGAACAGGTTCACCGGCCACCACGCCCAGCCGCTGGGCCGCGCTGCCGTCGCGCATGGCCACCTCCAGCGTGGCGTCGCTGCTGATCAGCGCCAACAGGTGGCCCGGCCTGACGTCGGCATAGCTGGCGCTAGGGCCGTTGATCTGCTGGCCGGCGATCTGCACTGACCAGAGCTGGCCGGCCAGCCAAGCGCCGGGGATATTGCTGATGGCGTTGCCGAAGCGATCCACATGGATGATCTGGCCGTGCAGGCTGCCGTCGGCGCGGCGGCCCGGCGGCTGCACGGGAAAGCGCACCGGGTCGTCCAGCCGCGTGCCCAGCGCTGCCAGCGGAACGCCGTTGGCCAGGTGCGCCGCGACCGGCGCGAAGAGATCGCGGCCATGAAAGGTGCGGCTGACCTGCGGCCGCCAATAGGCGGGATTGTCCAGATGGACGCAGGCGGCCGGCTGGCCGGCCGGCAAGACATAGGTGAAAACCCCGTTGTCCGGCCCCACCAGAAAACACGGGCCCACGGCCGCGGCCAGCGGCCGGCGCGCGCTGCCCACGCCCGGATCGACCACCACCAGGTGTACCGTGTCGGGCGGAAAGCAGGGCAGGACCGTCTGCAGAACGTAGGCAGCCTCGGCTATATCCTGCGGCGGGATCTGGTGGGTGATGTCGATCATCACGGCCTGGGGCGCAAGGCCGGCGATGACGCCCTTCATGGCGGCCACATAGCCATCCAGCAGGCCAAAGTCGGTGGTCAGAGTGATAATGGGCATGATCGGTCAATGCGCTGCACGGGATGCTGCGCCGTCTTCGGTCAGCAGGACACCCGGCCTGTTGAGGGGCAGCAGACATCCTGCGCTGGCAAGGTGGGGACACATGCAGATCAATCAGGT
>JACSRL010000074.1 GCA_014879765.1 Anaerolinea sp.
CAGGGGCCGACCGAGCCCGCTGTTGTGAAAGGTGTGACAGGCTGGCCTAGCTTACCACAAGATGGCCGCGGCCACAAGTTGCCGGACTCCTGTCACGTTGGATGATTCGGCACTTGACAGCCGAAGCAGCCAAGGCTATCATCGACCTATGTCTGCAAAAACTTTGTGTTCCCTGCTGCTGCTGTTGGCCGGGCTGGCCCTGCTGGCCGGTTGTCAGCGCGGCGACTCTGCTTCCACAGCGACGCCGACCCCCACGCCGGCCGCCGCGGCTGCTGCCGTGACGCCCGAGGCCGCGCCGGTGGGCGAGACCAGCGCCGTCACGCCGCAGCCGCCGGCCGCGCTGCAGGCGACGGCCACCGCTGCGCCCACGCTGACGGCCACCCTGACGCCGACGGTTGCGCCATCGCCCACCCCGGCCCTGCCCCTCTCCACGCGCATGGCCGAGGCGCGGCGACTGCACCTGAACGGCGACTTCGAGGGGGCGCGGGCGCTGTATGCCGCGCTGATCCAGGACGACCCGGCCAGCGCGGAGGGGATCGAGGCCCGCTGGCGGCTGGGCCAGGCCTATCTGGAGGATGGCCAGCCCAGCGCGGCCTTCATCGCCCTGGACCTGGCCCGCCAGCAGACGCCGGCCGAGGCGCTGCCGCCGCAGGTCGATTTCTGGATCGGCGACGCGCTGGGCCAGATCGGCAACCCCACCGGCGCGGTGGAAGCCTATCGCCGCTACCTGGCCCGCGAGGACGCGCTGGCCGGCGAGGTGACCCTGCGCATCGGCCGCCTGCTGCGTCAGGCCGACGACCAGGAGGGCGCGCGGGCGGCCTTGCAGCAGAGCGCAGCCGCGGCCACCGACAACTTCGTCCGCTTTGCCGCGCGCGAGGAGCTGGCGGAGCTGTACGAACAGCAGGGGAATGGCGCGGCCGCGCTGGCCGAGCTGGATCAGATCCTGGCCGTCAGCCAGTTTGCCCGCTACCGCGCCGAGCTGCAACAGCGGGCCGGCGATCTGCTGCTGGCGGCCGGCGACGCTGCGGGGGCCAGCGACCGCTTCCGCCGCGCCATCGCCGAGGATGAAGAGAGCTTCGGCGCGCTCAACGCGGCCAACGCACTGGCCGGGCTGGGCCAGCCGCTGGACGACCTGGCCTACGGGCGCATCCTGCTGGGCAACGGCGTCTACGCGCAGGGCATCGCCGCGATCTATCGCTATCTGGATGCCGTGCCTGACCATCCGGCCGCGCCGCACCTGCTGGCGGCCGAGGCTTATTTCAGCCAGCGCGAGTACAACCGCGCCCTGGCCGAGTGGCAGTCGCTGCTGGACACCCACCCCGAATACACCGACCGCGCCAGCGTGCTGATCCGCATGGCCGTGGCGCAAAGCAGGCTGGGCAACGGGGGCGCGGCGCGTGCGCTGTACCAGCAGGTGGGGACGCCGGCCGCGCTGCTGGAGGCCGCGCGCCTGGCCGAGCGCGACGGCGATTGCCGCACGGCCGGCGCGGAGTACCTGGACATCGCCCGACTCTATCCCGCGGCCGCCGAGGCCGGCGAGGCGCTTTACCGCGGCGGCGTCTGCCAATACCGCCTGGGCCAGACCGCCAGCGCGGCCGAAAGCTGGCAGCGGCTGATCGACGGCTACCCGGCCAACACCTACGCCCACGCCGGCCGCTTCTGGGCGGGCAAGGCCGCGCTGGAGCTGGGCGACGGCGGCCGGGCGGTCAGCCTCTGGCAGCCGTTGCAGCGCGAGGCGGCCGACAGCTACTACACCGCGCGCGCCCAGGAGCTGGCCGGCCAGGCCCGGCTGCCCGGCGCTGACACCCTGGCCCTTCCCGCGGCCGCAGGCGACGACGACGGCTCGCAGGAGGCGGCCGAGCGCTGGCTGGCCGGTTGGGCCGCGCCGGGCGTCACCGACCTGGCCAGCCTGCGCCAACTGCCCGCGGCCGTGGCGGCCGATCCACAGGTGCGCCGCGGCGAGGCCTATCTGGCGGCCGGCCTGCGGGCCGAGGCGATTCGCGAGCTGAACGAGGTGCGCGAGCGCTACCGCGACGACCCGCTGGCGCTCTATGCGCTGGCGCAGCGCTTCACCGAGCTGCGCCTCTTCTCCCACGCCACCCTCTCCGCCATCCGCCTGGCCGCGCTCAGCCCCGACGGGCTCTACCGCGCGCCCCTCTACATCCAGCGCATGGCCTACCCTGAACACTATGCCGACATCGTGCAGGCCGAGGCCGCCGCGCAGGGGGTCGATCCGCTGTTGATCTATGCCCTGATCCGCCAGGAGAGCTTTTTCGAGCAGGGCGCGCGCTCCTCGGCCGCGGCCCAGGGCCTGACGCAGGTCATCCCCAGCACGGCCGAATGGATCGCCAACGCCATGGGCTGGCCCAACTTCCAGCCTGGCGACATCTACAAGCCCTACCTCAACGTCAAATTTGGGACCTATTACCTCAAGGCCGCTCTGGACATGTTCGACGGCGACCCCTATCCGGCGCTGGTGGGCTACAACGCGGGGCCGGGCAACGCGCGCTTCTGGCTGGAGCAGGCGCAAACCGACGACGACGACCTCTACGTGGAGGAGATCACCGTCAACGAGCCCAAGCTCTACGTGCGCCGGGTGCTGGCGCATCTGGCCAACTATCGGCGGCTGTACGGCGGGGGGCCATGAGCCGCGGCCGGGCCAGCCAGTGTTAGCTTCGGTTGCGGAATGCTTGCCACAGGGTCGATAGCAGCAGCACAGCGACGAGCAGCGCGCCCGCCACGAAGCCAAACTCGGCCACGCGGCGAATGACCTGGCTTTCCACCTCGCTGGCCAGGCCCTCCAACGGGAAGAGCAGGGTGAGCGCCGAGCCCAGCAGCAGGCCCACCGCCAGGACGCTGACGACGATGCGGCGCACGCTGGCATTCAGGTCGGCGCGCAGGCCGCGCGCGCGTCCCTCCAGGCTGTCGGCGGTGATCTGAAAGGCCAGTTGGCCGCGCTGGAAATCGTCCAGCAGGGCGGAGGCGGCCGTCAGCAGCCCCGGCAGCCGTCCCAGCACATCGCGGGTCAACGGCTTGCCCACCCGGTCGATCATGTCGCCCGGCGCCAGCTCGCTGCGCAGCAGTTCCTTGAGCTGCGTGTAGGCGACATCGAGCATGTAGTCGGTCGGCTTGTCGCCCATCAGGCTGCGCATGATGGCCTCCCCCTGGCCGATGGATTTGATGGCCAGGGTGAACTCGGCGCGCATCTGCAAGCCACGCCGCACCAGCACCTCCACGATCTGGCTCATGACCAGCGTCAGCGAAGGGGGGGCGTCCGTGAAAAGCAGGTTGTGGTTGATCAGGCGCTCGATGTCGCGCTGGAGGATGGCGAAGTTCTGCTGCGGCGCGGGCTTGCACATGGCGACCAGGACACGCGTCGCGGCGCGGGCATCGCGGTCTTGCAGCGCCCAGATCAGCTCACCCAGGGAAAAGCGGTCCTGCGCCGTCAGATAGCCCATCAAGCCCATGTCCAGGAAGATGACATTCCCCGTCTCGGTGTTGACCCAGACGTTGCCCGGGTGCGGGTCGGCATGGAAGAAGCCGTCGAAGATCACCTGTTGCAAGAGCACGCGGAAGAAGCGGATGGCCAGCGCCTCGCGGTCGATGCCGGCGGCGTCCAGCGCGGCGACATCGGCGATCTTCACCCCCGTGACCCGCTCCTGCGTCAACACTTTGGAGGTGCTGTACGCGCCGTAGATCTGCGGCACATGCACCCAGGGAAACTTGGCCATGTTGTGGGCCAACATGCGGGCGTTGTAGGCCTCGTTGGCCAGGTCCAGCTCGGTCAGGACATTGGCCGCGAATTCGTGGAAAAGCGCGCTGCCGCCGAACTGGCGGCTCCAGGGCAGGCGGCGCTCGACCAGCGCCAGCCCATCCTGCATGACGTTGAGATCCCCCTTGACAGTCACCGCGATGTCGGGCCGCAGCACCTTGACCACGACGTGCTCGCCGCTGGGCAGCGTGGCCGCGTGTACCTGGGCGGTGGAGGCCGCGGCCAGCGGCGTCAGATCGAAGGCCGCGAAGGCCTCGGCCGGCGGCTTGCCCAGCTCCCGCCGAATGACCTGCTCGACCTGGCTGGCGGGGAAGGGGGCGACATCGTCGTGCAACTGCTCCAGCTCCAGCAGCCAGGCCTCGGGCAGCAGCTCGCTGCGGCTGCTCACCATCTGGCCGAACTTGACGAAGGTGGGGCCCAGCTCTTGCAGCATCAGGCGCATCTTGGCGGCCGGTGTCAGATCGCCCAGCACCTGGCGGCGGCGGTAGATCAATCGCTGTGACGTGCGGCGTATGCCGCCGAAGGGGGAGATGCCGACCAGGATATCGACCATGTAGCGCTGAATGGTGTTCACCATCTGCTGCGTGCGCAGGCTTTCCACGATCCGGTTGCGCTGGCCGGTGGGCAGCATCCCCAGCCAGCGCCAGTAGAAGGGGCTGCGCCGTCCCTCCGCGATGAGCGGGCTGTCCAGGCCGGTCAACGCCTCCAGGGCCGCGACCACCAGCCCCATCAGCATCGCGCCCAAAATGGCCGAGAAGAGCCGCGTCCCGCCCACCTGCCAGACCGTGGGCGTCAGGTAGGTCAAAAGCAGAAAGATGAAGGTATCGGCGACCAGCGCCAGCAGGCCCATGGACCAGAGGTAGAGCCGCCCGGCAAGCAACAGGATCAGTGGCCGGACGACGGCGCGCAGGAGGGTGAAGATCAGACCGATGGCCAGATACGAGACGGCTGCAGCCAGCGGCGCGCTGGTGAGGGTATAGGGGCTGAGGCGCAGGCCGGGCACCACGTGCATGACCAGGGTGGCCGCCAGTGTGTTGACCAGAACGCGCAAAAGGAAATAGAGCATCACGTTGTCCTTGGCAGGAGAAAGCGGGTTATTGTCTCACACAGCCCGAGAAAAACCCAGCTTCTGAACGACCGGTGTTTTACCGGCAGCAGCGGCTGATGATGGCGCGGGATTGTAACACCGATGGCCGCTGGGCACAAAGTGATCCAGGCGCGAGGCGCCGCGTCTTGGGTCGCACGAGAGCGGTGCAAACGCAAAGAGGGCTGCGCCGGGAATTCCCGACGCAGCCCTCTTTGTTTCCTTCCAGGCGCACGGCCTGGTTATCGGCGGATGCCTCAGCCAACGGGGCCGCAGGCGGCCGCCGAGCTGGCGCTGCCGGAGCTGCTGCTGGTGGATCCGAAGAGGCTGAACGCCTTGGTGACCTGCTGGCCGCCGCAGTCGGGGCAGATGATGGCTTCTTTGCTGAACATGGAGCGGAGAAACTTCTCGAAATCCGTTCCGCAATCGTCGCATCGATACTCGTAGATGGGCATAGCTGTCCTCTCGATGGTGTGTTATCTGGGTCGCTCTGTGCAGCAGTGAGATGCACCGGCGCCGGTGTTGGTTACACTAACAGGGCGCAGCGACGTAGCGCCGCAAGATCTGGCGCTGATCGTCGTGGGAAAAAGGCAGCTCGCACAGGCGCTCCGGGCTTATCCACTCGGCCCACAGGATGGCGCCGTCAGGATCGGCTGGCGCCAGCGCGCCCTCCACTGTCTCGGTCACAAAATAATAGATGTGGTAGTTGAAGCGCTCATGCCCCGCGTCATACACCCCGCGCACCTTGAAGCGCGGCTGAAGGTGGGCGACAGCCAGGCCGGTCTCCTCGCGCAGCTCGCGCACGGCGGCCAGGATCGGCGTCTCGTGCGGCTCGATGCTCCCGCCGGGCAGGGCCCAGGCCGGCGTCTCGCCCGGATCGGCCTGGAACACCATCAACAGCGCGCCGTCAGGCCGGGTGCAGAGCGCGGCCACCCCTTCCCAGGCTGGCCGGCCGCCGGCGTCGAA
>JACSRL010000467.1 GCA_014879765.1 Anaerolinea sp.
CTTGATCAGCTCGCGCGCGATGTCGGCCAGCAGCACCCGCTGCCAGCCGGCATCGCGGTGCGCGCCGATGACGATCAGATCATAGTCGTTTTCCCGACTCTCGGCCAGGATCTCGTCCAGCACGCCGCCGCGCCGTACCTTGGGCGTGGCATGAATATCGGGGAGGGACAACACCTCCAGGTTGCGGGCCAGCCACTCACCTTCAGGCGCGTGTTCTTCGATCAGCTCTTCAGCGCTGGCCTGCAGGTCCTCGTCGGACACGCCGGGCCAGGCGGTGATCTGCGACATCACGTGCAAGACGGTGATCTCTTCTTCCCCCAGCAGGGTGTCGGCCAGTTGAGCGGTGAAACGACCGAGCAATGAGGGGGTGACTCCGCTGTCGCACAGCAAGATACGCCGGATAGGTTTGATCTCCCCTTTGGCAATGATCACGGGGCAGATGGTATGTTCCACCACATGCAACACAGTGGAGCCCAGCAGGAGCGCCTTCAGGGTGCGGCTCTGTGGCTCGCCCAGGATAATCAACCCAAAGCCGCCCTCCCTGGCCTCGGCGACGATCTGTTCGGCGGGCTGGCCGTACCGCAGGCGGGTCTCGACGGTGCAGGGAACATCGGCCAGCAGAGCCTGGGCGTGCTGCAAAAGCGCTTCAGCGCGCGGGCGATCCTGTTTGCGTCGCGCCACGGTGAGCACGGCCGGCGTCTCATCGGCGCAGCGTATCAGCTCGGCGCCCAGCTTGAGCGCTTTCTCAGATTGCGAGGAGCCACCTATGGCCATCAGGATTTTCACGAGGCAGTATCTCCTTGACAATAAAGATCGGAGTGTTCATAGCAAGAACAGAACGATGGGAACGATGAAGAGCACGGCGATGAACAGCACCAGATGATAGTTGTTGTGCGTCACCCACCGCACCAAGGTCAGGTTCGCTTGCTCAAATCGTTTGTAGAACAGGGTCAGGATCACCAACGAAACCAGGGAGATACTCACCATCTGCGCGATGACGATGCTGGCGGCTTGAGGATTGTTCAGCAAGATCCCGGCCACCAGGGTATCGATGAACGTGGTGATGCTGGCGCCCATGATGTAGGGAATGACGTTTTCACGGCGGATGAAGCCGCGGTTGCTCAGCGGCACCAGGATGCTCAGCGAAACGCTGATGGACATGGAGATCAGGGTCACGCCCGCGCCCAGCGCAAACATCACCCACGGCCGATACACCAGCCGGGAAACCCGTCCCACCTGGCTGTCCCGGATGGTCATCTCCGGCAAGCAGCGATCGAACAGGTTGAAGCTGAGCAGGATGATGCCCAAGCCCACCAGGAAAAGCGCCCATTCCGGCAGAAAGCTGCTGAACCAGAAGACGATGGGGTCGAAGATCAGGTCGGTGAGGCTGCTCAGCACCCCGCCCGAACCCAGTCGAACGCCTTGCAGCCAGCCAGAGCGCAGCAAGGCCAGACCGAGAAACAGCCCCACCACCTGCGTGGCGCCGGTCACCGAAAGCGACAGCACGCCCATGCCCAGGCTGGCCGAGCGATTGCGCCCGCGCAGCACGTAGAGAAAGCCGATGACCAACACGATGAAGCTGGCGCCCAGCCGGCTGCCGCTGATCATGGCATAGGTCGAGTACTGGTCGATCACACCGGCGTCGAAGAAGGTGAGGGCGGCAGCCGCCACTGGCGAGCCGCTCATGATCAGATAGGCGAACAACCAGCCAAAGCCCAGCGCGTTGGCCGGGCTTTCGACGCGGAATGTGTCCTTGACCAGCGGTGTCAACCCTTTGGCGCCCTCCTTCATCAGGGTGATAGCCAGGATGAAGAGCAGCATGCTGGCTATGAACAGCGTCACCTTGCCAAAGCGAACACGGGCGCGCGAGGCACGTAGCCCGACTATCGGTGGGGTCGTCAATGGCTGAGGCTGACCATCGGTCTCGGCGGATCGTGCGTCTTTCTCTGGCGGATCGTGCATCTGCAAACTCCTATGGGTCGCTTGTTGGGCAGCCCTGGCGCGGCGCCGCGATTCGTCGTAATCCCCGTTTTGTTTTTCCTGTCAGCCGCCGCGTGCCCTGCTCACGTTGCATCATTTTCTGTGCCGCCTCCGTTGGGAAGCAGCACCTGAGCCGACAGCGCGCCCACGAAAGGCAGATTGCGGTAAAGCTGGCGATAGTCCAGGCCATAGCCGACCACGTAGCGATCGGGCAGCTCGAAGCCGACGTAGCGCAAAGGCAGTTTGACCAGGCGCAGGCGCGGCTTGTCGAAGAGGGTGCAGACGTGCAGGCTGGCCGGCCGGCGCTCGTTCAACAGACGCAGCAGGGTGTGCAAGGTCAGGCCCGTGTCCACCATGTCCTCCACGAAGAGCACGTGCCGGCCCTCGATGTTGCTCTCCAGGTCTTTGAGCAGCCTGACCTGGCCAGGCTGGGACTGGGCGCCGTAGCTGCTGATGGCCAGAAAATCCACCGTGAAGGGGATCGGTATGGCGCGCATCAGGTCAGCCATGAAGACGATCACCCCGCGCAACACGCCCACCAGCAGCGGGTCCAGGCCGGCATAGTCGGCGGCAATGGCCGCGCCCAACGCGCTCACCCGACGCCGAAGTTGGGCCTCAGTCAGCAGGACGTCGGAAATCGGTCTGGCAGCGGTGGGCATGGCTGATAAGGTTCAACGCCGAGGCTGGCCGGGCGGCTACAGATCGGCCAGTTGCCCGGCAATGCTGACGCCCACGGCCGCGCTGGCCGTGCGGTGCAGAGGCTGATAGCCCTGGGCCGCCAGCGCGGCGCTCGGCAGCGTCGCCTCGTCCGGCTTGTCGGACATGGTGAGCAGCAGACAGCCGCGGCGCTTCAGCCACAGCGCCGTCTCCCGCACCTCCTGGGTGATGCACACCTGTTCGGCCAGCATCTGCGCGATGGGCGCATCTTCCGGCAGGCAGCCAAAACGCTCGACGGTACACAGGTATTCCTGGCGGCGAAAGGCCTTGAAGGGGGTCGGGTCGCCGGCCAGCACCAGCGGGTAGACCTCGCGATGGATGGCTTGCAGGCCGTCGAGACCGGGTAAGAAACCCGGTTTTTCCGAAAAAACCGGGTTTCTGAGCGCGGCGCGCGCCAACTCTCCATCCGCCCAGCCGATGAACTGCTCAAAGCTGCGCATCTGGCCCACTTTGATCTGCTCCACCAGCGTGGGCAGATCGATCAGGCCCGCGCTGACAGCCAGGCAGATGTAGGCCAGATAGTCCTGGTTGTCGGCGGTGAAGGGGTGGTAGACCGGCTCCTTCAGCTCGTTGTGCGCGGCCTGGACGCGGGCCAGGTCGAAGGCCTCGCCCAGCAGGCCGGCGGCGGTACGGTGCAGTCCCTGGACGCGGGCATCGTCGATGACGCTGGCGTTGCGGCCGCGCGCGGCGATGGCGGTCTTGTCCATGTCCACCACCACGGCCGTGTGCTCATCCAGCCGCGCGCCGGCCTTTTTGACCGCGGTCAGCCAGTCGGCCAGCAGCGCCCAGCGGTTGCCCAGGCTGACGTTGTCCGCCTCGGTGGTCAGGCTGGCCGGCGCGCTCAGCTTCTCCGCGCCGATAAAGCACCAGCCCGGCCAGCCGCCGGCCCGCGCCAGGTTGCGGAAGGCGTTGCCGTCGGCCATGGCCGTGTCGCCGATGAAGAGCAACTCGCGCACCGGCGTCTCTGGCAGCTCCAACGCCCGCGCCTGTGTCACGAACCAAACCGATGCCTTGGCGTACTCCGGCTCGTGCTTGCGTGGGATGCGCGCGCTGTCCAGCCCCATGGCCGGCCAGGCATCGGCCAGGCCGGGCAGCCGCCGGTCGAAGGGCTGCAGATTGCGCAGGATGACCAGGTCGCTGAAGATCTCGTGGAGGGAAGTTGTGCCGTGGGTTTGCATGATGAGAAGAGTGCGCGTAATCGTAACACGTGACAAGTAATGCGTAACCCGGAAAGGTGGGAGTCGTGTCCGGGATTCCGAGTAACGTGTTACTCGCTACGCATTACACAGAGATGTAACCCTGCTTCAGCAATAGTTCCGCGTTCAGCACCGAGCCGCCGGCCGCGCCGCGCACCGTGTTGTGGCCCAGCAGGACGAACTTCAGATCGAGGATGGGGTCACGGCGGATGCGGCCGACCACGGTGGCCATGCCGGCGCCGGCCATGCGATCCAGTCGCACTTGGGGGCGATCCAGCTCGTCGCGCACCACGATGCAGGGATCGGGCGCGCTGGGCAGGCCCAGCTCCTGCGGCAGGCTGCGGTAGCTGCGCAACGCATCGGCCGCCTCCTCAGGCGTGGCCTTCTGGCGCAGTGCCACCGACACGCATTCCAGGTGGCCATCCAGCGTCGGCACGCGGTTGCAGTGCGCGCTGAGGACGAAATCGGCAAAGGCGATGTCCTGGCCGGTGAAGCGGCCCAGCATCTTCAGCGGCTCCTCCTCCAGCTTGGGCTCCTCGTTGCCGATGTAGGGGATCACGTTGTCGCTGATGTCCATGGTGGAGACGCCGGGATAGCCCGCGCCCGACACCGCCTGCATGGTGACCACGAAGACCTTTTCCAGGCCAAAGGCGTCGTGCAGCGGCTTGAGCGTCGAGGTCAGGTGGGTCGCGGTGCAGTTGGCGTTGGCCACGATAAAGCCGGGCCAGCCTCGCTGCGCCTGCTGCACCCGCAGCAGCGCGGCGTGCTCCGGGTTGACGTCGGTGATCATCAGCGGCACGTCGGGATCCATGCGGTGCGGCCCGGCGTTGGTGAAGACGTAGTAGCCGGCCGCGGCAAACTCAGACTCGACGCGCGCGGCCACCTCGTTGGGCGTGGCCGAGAAGATGACCTGGCAGCCGGCGAAGCTCTGCGGCTCCCCCAGCACCAGTTCCATGTCGCGCACGGCCGCGGGCATGTCAGGCTGGAGCACCCAGCGCCGCTCGCGATATTTGACGCCGGCCGAGCGATCGGACGCGCCCAAGGCGGTGATCTCGAACCAGGGATGATCGGCCAGCAACTGCACGAAACGCTGGCCCACGGCGCCGGTCGCGCCGAGGATGCCTACTTTGACTTTGGTCATGGAGTGTTTGTGCTCTTGGAAGTTGGGCTTGCGAGTATTGCGTAACGAGTAATGAGTAACTCGTAACCCGGAGTCGGCGGGAGTTGGCTTCTGGTCACGAGGAAAATGTCAAACAGCGCTCAAAGACAAATTCCATCCTCACACACTCCGCATCACGCATCACGCATCACTCGTCAGAAATCAATCTCAATCTCCTGCAGCCGGCTGGACTGCTCAGCCTTGCGGCCGCGGGTCTCTACCAGCTCCAGGCGGGCGTCGATCAGGGCGCGGGCGGCCAGCAGCAGCTCCCGCTCAGCGCCGCGCAGGTGCAGCCAGAACTCGTCGTTCAGGCCCGCGCCGCGCAGGTAAGCTCTCAGGCCGGCCAGGCCCTCGGCCAGCCAGCCGTTGAACGAAAAGTCATCGCCCTCCAACCCGGCCGGATCGATCCAGGGGGTGTCGAACAGGCGCTGCCAGGAGTCGCCGTCGTCGGCTGGCTGGCTGCGCCGGCCGGCTTCCGCCTGGGCGCGCTGTTCAGCTTCGGCTTCCAGTTGGGCGATGCGGGCGCGGATTGCTTCGCTGGTCATGGGGGCGTGACTTTCAGGGGTGCAAGATTCTTGAGGTTTCGGAGACCCCAAGGGGCCCGGTCTGCGGCGCTGATCGAAAAGCCCCCCGATTTTAGCTTAAGATGGGCAGGTTGGCAAAAGGAAGTTCAGTCGTAACTGCTCAGGCATGGCATTAGAAACCGGGTTTTTGTCTCACAGACCAGGGTCATGGCGCCATGAAAGGCC